>QHOP01000101.1 GCA_003219345.1 Verrucomicrobiota bacterium | reverse complement strand
AGTTGAAACAAAGCATCGCGGAGCATTTGCTGAAAACCTTTCCTGACGAGGAGCGCGACCTTAAGTGGGAGCAGATTCGGCTCCTCGGCGAGTATCGCGTGGTGGAGGCGTTTCCAAGGCTGCTCGCTTTGCTCGAATCGGAGCGCGACGAGGTGACGCAGTTCCATATCGCGCAGGCGATTTCCAAACTCGGCAGCGGCTGGACCGCGGCCGAGGAAGAGCGGCTGCTGAACTGGATGCTCGCCACGCAGAAAGGATGGTTCGCTCAATTCGACGGCAAAGGCGTCGAGTTCCCAGCGTTCCTGCAATCAGTGCTGGCTGATCTCGGCAAACACCACCGGACGAGTCTGCTCCACCATCTCGCGCAGGTGGAGCTTAGCAGTCTGCTGGGCAGCGTGGCCATCGATTTGGTTGCCGGCTCACCGGCTCCTCAGGACAACTTGCTTGTCCTTTATCGCAACACCGACAAGCCCGCAGCGAGAGTAAAAATCATCAGCGCGCTGAAGACTGTGCCGAATAAGGATGTGAGCGCTTTTCTGCGCGAGGAATATCGGCGTTCATCAGAGCCGAAGTTAAGCGGCGCAATCCTGCAAAGCTTGGCGGCGCAACCGGTCGAATCAGACAACCTTCCGTTGTTGCTTGAAGGATTGCGTCATCAGGAGACCGAGGTCGTGGGCGCTTGCGCCGGCGCGGTAGTTCAATACAGGCCGGAGTTGGACGAGTCGCTGGCGAACGCGCTGCTAAGCCGGCTGGCAGAGCGGCGTTCTTTGTTTCTTGCGATGGACAATGCACTCGTCACATTGAGCGGAGTGCAGCGGCCTGGTTTCAGGCCGCAACCGGAACCGGGCGAACGACTGGAGGAATCAACACGCACCGCGGCAGTTGATTTCTGGAAGCATTGGTATGAACAGCGGTTCCAGAAGAAATTCACGCCGACGCTTTCGACGCCGGGCGCCGAGCAGAGCGACGAGGAGATCTACAAGTTTATCCTGAACGCTGAATCGAAAGGCGGTAACGCGATTCGTGGTGCGAAGGTTTACGAGACTGCTCAGTGCAACACCTGTCACGGTGGCGGCGTGACGCCCGGCGTGGAGGGGCGCATATTCGGACCGGACTTGTCAGGCGTGACGCGACGCCTTTCGCGGGCGGAACTGGCCGAGGCGATGGTTTATCCCTCCAGGCAAGTGGCCGACCGCTTCAAAGCGTTCGGGATCGAGCTGAAGGATTCGACTTTGCTGACGGGTTTCATTACCGAACAAAACGACGACACAGTTACTTTGGCCGACCGGGAGCAGGTGCACCGCATTCCACGGAGCGGGATTCGCTCGATTACTCCCCAATCCACGTCGCTCATGCCCGAGCGTCTTTTGAATCGCTTGAGTCTGGAGGAAATCCGTGACCTTCTGGCGTTTCTCGAAGAGGGGACGCACGCGGCGCCCGGCGTCAGCCGGGAGGGAAAATGACCGCGCCATCCTTTTCGAGCAAATTCGACTTGGATTCTCGGGAGCCTCCCTTGACATTAAAATCTTGTAATGCCGGCGAAAGGTTCGCGCAAGAGCACCTGATCAATATTGGGAGCGTGAATTGCGGAGTTCAGGTGAACTCCTCGTATTGGACTGACAATGAACACGGAGTGGTAACGCGAACAAAACAGGTGACGAAGGACGGCCGCCTGGTGGAGAAGCAGGGACGGGCCGAGCCTCGCGAACCAAAATTTAGGAAGGTAGAAAGGATATGCTATGAAAATCACACTGAAGAAAAGTCTCATCATCGCGCTGCTGGCGGCGTGCGGCGCCATTGGTTGGGTCGCCGCCAGCGGCCGGTTTGACCGGTCCGAAAACAGGCGCCCGACCGTGTCCGTCGCAGTCAACGACGCGCCGCTGGAGCGGCAAACGAAGTTCACCACCAGTTTTGCGCCGGTGGTGAAAAAGGTCGCGCCCAGCGTGGTCAACGTTTTCACGACCAAAACCGTGAGAAATCCCATGCCGGAGATCACGCCGTTTTTTGACGACCCGTTTTTCCGGCGGTTTTTCGGCTCGCCGTTTGGCGACGATGGCGGGCGCCGACAACCGCGCACGTTCAAAGAGCGTAGTCTCGGTTCCGGTGTCATCGTGACAAAAGACGGCTACATCCTCACCAACAACCACGTGGTGGACGGCGCGGACGAAATCAAGGTGGCGCGGGACAAGGACAAGAAAAAATTCACCGCCAAGGTGGTCGGTCGCGATCCCCGGACGGATATCGCGGTGCTGAAGATCGAGGCGAAGGACCTGCCCTTCATCACGTTTGCGGACAGCGACAAGCTCGAAGTGGGCGACGTCGTGCTGGCTCTGGGCAATCCGTTCGGCATTGGCCAGTCCGTCACCATGGGCATCGTGAGCGCCACCGGGCGCGGCGACATGTTGATCGAAGATTATGAAGATTTCATCCAGACCGATGCCGCCATCAATCCGGGCAACTCCGGCGGCGCGCTGGTGGACGCGGAAGGCCGCCTGGTCGGTATCAACACTGCCATTCTAAGCCGCAGTGGAGGCAATCAGGGAGTGGGTTTTGCGGTTCCGGCAAACCTGGCGCGCAGCGTCATGGACCAGATGATCGAGAAAGGAAAAGTAACGCGCGGTTATCTGGGCGTCCTGCCCCAGGACCTTACTGCCGAGCTTGGCAAGGAGTTCAACGTTCCTGACAACGCCAGTGGCGCGCTAATCGGCGAGGTGACCGAGAAGAGCGCAGCGGCGGAGGCGGGCCTGAAAAGCGGTGACGTCATCACCGAGTTGAACGGGACACCCGTCAAAGACAGCCGCAATCTCAGGCTTATGGTTGCCCGACTGGCGCCCGGTGACAAAGTGGCGGTGAAGGTCCTCCGCGACGGAAAGGAGAAGACGTTCACGGTCACGCTCAAGGAAATGCCGGAACAGAAACTGCCATCAGCAAATAACGAGCCCGGCGACAACGAAAGCGACGCGCTCAACGGCGTTTCGGTGGGCGACATTGATTCGGCGGCGCGCAGCCGGTTCAACATTCCCGAAAGAGTGAAAGGCGCGTTGATCACGGATGTGGACGCGGATTCCGCATCGTACGAGGCGGGCCTGCGGCCCGGCGATGTGATTCAGGAGATCGATCACAAACGGGTGACGAATGCGGAAGAAGCGGTTGAGGTCAGCAAACACGTCCAGACCAAGCAGGTGCTCGTGCGAATCTGGAGCCGCGGCGGCAATCGTTATGTGGTCGTGGACGAGGGCAAATCAAAGTAGGTGAGTTTTTCCTGCGGCGGCCGGCCGTAGCGCAGGCATCTCTGCCTGCAAGTTGCTAGGCTTGCCCGCCTCGCGTCGCACCGCGGCACGGATGCCGCGCAACTGGCACGCTGGAAGCGTGCGCTACGCTCCGCTGCGGGGAAACTTTTCTTTTTGCCGCCAAAATTCCTTGTGGCAAACTCATGGAAACCGAACGCCCACAAATCGAAATTGTCGGAGAGCAAATCGGCGGCGCCGCAAGAGAAAATTGCCACATGCGCATCCTGGTGGTTGAGGACGACAAAAAGATTGCCTCGTTCGTCATCAAGGGGCTGAAACAGAGCGGCTTCGCTGTGGATCACACGGCCAACGGCGAAGACGGTCTGATTCTGGCGACGACCACGCCTTACGACGCGGCGGTGGTTGACATTATGCTTCCGAAGCTCGACGGCCTGAGCCTGGTTCAGGAGTTGCGCAATCGCAAAATAAACCTGCCGGTCCTTATCCTGAGCGCAAGGGCATCGGTGGATGACCGCATCAAGGGCCTGCAAAGCGGCGGCGATGATTACCTGATAAAGCCGTTTGCCTTCAGCGAATTGCTGGCCCGCGTGCAGGCCCTGATCCGACGCGCCTCGCGCGAGACCGAGCCGACGACACTGACGGTCGGCGAGCTGACTGTGAACCTCATCACCCGCGAGGTGCGGCGAGGGAATCAGAAGATCGATCTGCAGGCGCGCGAGTTTTCCCTGTTGGAATACCTCATGCGCAACGCCGGGAGAGTGGTTTCCAAGGCGCTCATTCTTGAACACGTGTGGGACTACAGCTTCGATCCGCAAACGAACGTGGTGGACGTGGTGGTTTGCCGGTTGCGCAACAAGATCGACCGGGATTTCGCCAAAAAGATGATTCACACGCTGCGCGGGGTTGGTTATGCGCTCAAAGCCGATTGAACGTTCTGGCCGCAGTTTCAGTCTCCGGCTGAACCTCTGGTATGCGGCGTTTTTTATTTTCGGCTGCTTCGCGCTTTTCCTCCTCGCTTACTTCGTCCTCGCCTCGTCCATTCAGCAGAAAGAGAAGGAAGTGATCCGCGCCCGGCTGGAGGAGTATCGAGCCTGGTATGAAAACGGCGGGCTGGCGGGCTTGAGCGAAAACTTCGTCAGCAGCGGCCGCCAGGACAAATACGCCTTTTTCGTCCGCATCGTCGGCATTGGAAACAACGCGGTCTTCGCCAACATCCCTGCCGGGTGGCGCGACTTCGATCTGAAGAAGCTCGAAGTCCGAAGCATTGAAGAAACCCGCCCCTGGTTTTCGCTGACCGGGAGGAACAACGAGCATGTGTGGATGTTCGCCTCCGCGCCATTGAGCGATGGACGGTTGCTGCAGGTCGGCAAGAGCATCGATGACTCCGAGTCCTTGCTCGTGCGCTTTCGGTTTTTGTTCGGCGTTGGGATGATTGTTGTGGTTGTGCTCGGCTATGGCGGTGGGGCGTTCCTCACTTACCGCGCGCTCCAACCGATCCGGCACTTGATTCGGACCGTCCGCTCGATCCTCGAGACCGGCAGGATGGACGCGCGGGTGCCGGCACGCCAAACCGACGATGAACTCGACGAACTGGTGAAGCTCTTCAACCGGATGTTGGAAAAGAACGAAATGCTGATCCGCGGCATGCGCGAGGCGCTGGACAATGTCGCGCACGATCTGCGCACGCCCATGGCGCGGTTGCGCGGCTCGGCCGAGACCGCCTTGCAAACCTCGGACGATCAGGAAGCCTGCCGCGAAGCGCTCGCGGACACGATGGAGGAATCCGAGCGCGCCCTCACCATGCTCAAAACGCTCATGGACATTTCCGAGGCCGAGACCGGAACGATGCGGCTGGACCTTACCGCCATTGATCTGCCGGATTTGGTTCGCGATGTGACGGACCTTTACCAGATCGTTGCCGAAGAGAAAAAGGTCGCGCTCAATGCAAAACTGCCGGACCGATTGCAAATCCAGGCCGATCGCAATCGGATTCAACAGGCGCTCGCGAATCTGCTGGATAATGCGATCAAATACACCGGGCCAGACGGAAACGTCGAAGTTGCCGCATATCAAAAGGACCATGAGGCAATCCTCACGGTGAAAGATTCCGGGATGGGCATTTCCACCGAAGACCTTCCAAGAATCTGGGACCGTCTTTACCGCGGCGACAAAAGCCGGAACGAGAAAGGTCTGGGCCTTGGGCTCAGTCTGGTGAAAGCGGTCGTTCGAGCCCACCACGGTTCGGTTGAAGTCGCCAGTGAAGTTGGCAGGGGGTCGGTCTTTACGGTTCACCTTCCCGTGAACCGGGTGGGGCGAGACTCCGTCGAGCCCTAATTTCGGCATTGATATACTTCGCGCATTAAGGCAACAGGCTTGCGGCATAGCCATTCCCCCGTTGTGAATAACCCTGTGAACAACTTGCCAACATTTGGCCTACCGGTATGGCTAAAAAAAGATTGCCATAATGGCTAATGCGGAATAATGTCCGTCCGACAATATGAATAACGAAAATCGACCATCTGTGGAAGAAGGTCTTGCTGCGACTGAAAACGAGATTCAATCCCTCGAAGAACGCCTCAAGACTTTGCGTACGGTTCGCGACGCGTTCTTGATTGTTCGTGATCGTCTCGCTGGTAAGCCGCCAGAGCACCACCCGGAGTTGATTGTGATGGAACCAAACGGTGCTACGCCTCGCGGCGCTATCACACAAGCAATTCGTGATGCGGTGGCGCAATCAACAACGGCCATGAGTCCACGCGATGTTAAAAATGTGCTTTTACGCCGTGGGATTCGTCCTCATGGGGAAGATAAGAACTTCGGTATCACCATCGCCAAGACTTTGAAGCGTCTTTCTAAAAAGGAACTTGCTGAGCATAAGTCTGGTCACTCAGTTACATATACTTTCATCAGAACAAAGAGAACCACAGAGCAAGCGAGAGATGCGACTTTGCGGGCGCATTCTAGCAATGGAGCGACGAAATGATTTTGGTCTCGGTAGGCGAAAATGAGGGCGGCTGGCACCATGAGATGCCAGCCGACTTGGAACGTGGCGTCGATGCGCCATGCTCAGACTAAACCTATCGAGACCTACAGTTTTGCAGGAACGGCGCGACTAATCCGATGCCAGTCAACGGGTCGGGGAATAGTGATTTCCATTCACCGCGCCGTTCCTGCATTAAACGTACTATTTCCAATCGGCTTAAGCAATGAAAAAACGGAAGAAACCGGTTAAGTCACGTAAACCGATAGACCTTCGCAAGGGCAAACCCGCGTCTTCCGCATTCACAATCGCGATGAAACAGATTTTACATCCTTTGCCTCATCAGGAAAAACGCACAGGATAATCCCACTTACAACCTTTCCCAATCAGTTTCTTGTAGGTGAGCCGACGATTTTTCACCGTCCGCATTGCGTTAAGGAAACGTGACTGGTCACTTTCTTTTCGTTCGTTAAAACGGTAGGTTTGATCGTCCAGATACCGGAACAGATGAAATGGTGCGACGTGAACGTGCGTGCCCTTGAGAGTGCGCTTTAGCAAGCTCCAAAAATTTTCCAGGGTATTCGTGTGAACGCCATCCTTCACATAGCACTCGGCATGGTTAATCACTTTATGGACATATTCCTGCGGCATTCGGTTGTAACCTACCCCAGAATCAGTGTGGATTTCGGCACCCTCAGAGACATATTTCTTGATTGCACCGATAAGTACACTGCGACGAACGTTCGGGATTACTTGAGCGATAACACGTGACACGGGAATTTTTTCGCTATGGCGTTGTAGTAAGCCCATCACGGCAGTCTTATTCGCACCACCTGTGACTGTGATTTTTTTCTCTCGTTTGTTTGTATGCATGTTGCGAGCAAGGCCACCGATAAACGATTCGTCACACTCCACAACGCCATCTAAACGAACGATTCCACCTCCACGTTGAATCGCTGTCCGAATCCGATGGCCTAGATGCCAAGCTGACTTTTGGGTAATTTTCAAAGACCGTGCGAGTTCGTGGGAACTGACGCCATTTTTCGCGTTCACAACCAACCAAACGGCGGGAAGCCACTTGGAGAGTGGCAGTGGCGAATCTTGAAAAATTGTGCCAAGTTTCGCCGTGAACTGGCGCTTACATGCTTTGCAATTCCAGATACGACGCTCTTTGCCAGACTTGCCAGACACAACGAGCTTGCCAACGCGGTCTGAATTGCAATGGGCGCATCGCACGCCACCGGGCCAACGTATCTGCACTAAGAAATCATGCGCACGGCGTTCGTCCGCAAAATACCTGACTGCCTCCAAAAGGCTTTCTGGCAATTCGTTCCTTTTCATATCGGAAACATAACAGAAATTCATTATGTGTCAAGTATATCAATACCCTAATTTCTGTCGTTGAGAGATCAGGGTTCGACGGAGTCTCGCCCCACCGTTCATGGTGGCAATGCGCGCACAAAGTTCGGGAGATTCTTCCTATTTTTCCAACGTCAAAATCCGCCGGGAAAGCGTCTTGCCTTTTGGCAGCGAGCGCGCGGAACCCAGCCTCGGCCTCGGGCGCAACTCGACACCACCACCAAGCGGCTGTGACGCACGTATTCCCCTCACCCGGCCTGAAGGCCACCCTCTCCCCATCGGAAGGGGAGAGGGACAGGGTGAGGGGTCTTTCGAGTTTGACTGCCATGACGTTTTTCACGACCATCGCCGCCATGAAATCCCCGGACTGTTGCCGTCGTCTTCTTTTTGTATCGACTCTTCTCCTGCCTGCACTGTTCGGTCGCGCCGAGGTGAACAAAGTCGAGCAAATCGCGCCCGACGTTTATTTCCACGAGGGTGATATCAAAGGCCACGGCCATTGCAACAACGGGTGGATTGTCTTTGAAGATTATGTGCTGGTCGTTGACGCCAACTTTCCCTCGGGCGCGCAGGAGATCATTCCGAAAATCAAGGCGATCACGGACAAGCCGATTCGTTTCGCCTTCGACACGCATCATCACGGCGACCACGCGTACGGCAACCAAACCTGGGTGGAACAGGGCGCCGTCCCGGTCGCGCATACAGGTGTCCTCGAGGAGATGAAAAGATACGAGACCGGCTACCTCGGCGGCAAGCCGGGGAGGTGGGAGGACACGGCCAAGAGCCGTCCCGATGTTGCGGCCAGCAAGCTGAAACCGCCGTCGTTATTGTTTCCGAAGGAAATGATTTTCGACGACGGCAGGCATCGCGTCGAGCTGCGCTACTTGGGCGTCGCGCACACGCATGGCGACGGATTCGCCTGGCTGCCCAAGGAAAGAATTCTGTTCACGGGCGACGCTTGCGTGAACGGTCCTTACAACTACCTCGCCGACGGCGACACCGGCGAATGGGTCAAGACGCTGGAAGCGGCGAAGAAGCTCGGCGCGAAAACCATTTGCCCCGGACACGGCCCGATCGGGGCGGGCGAAACTTTGGATGACCAGCAGACGTTCTTCACGGAACTGCGGAAGCAGGTCCAAAAATACGCGCGCAAAAAGCCTGAGGACGTGAATGCGGCGGTGGACAAGATTAAAGTCGAATTGGAAAAGAATGAGCGAATCGCGCGTTATGTCGGCAACGGCCTCGCCGGCCAGGTGGAAAAAGTCTATGTCGAAATGGGCGGCAAACCGTTCGTCAATAAACAGGCCGCGGCCGACGAACATTGGCGACACGCGGAGGCTCACGGGCAACAGTTGGCGCAACGGAACGGGAAGTAATTTCCGAGAGGGCTGCCATTGGCGAAGGCGCGGCAATAACGAAACCCGAATTCCGAAACCCGAAAGAATGACGAATGACTGAAAATTCGAATCCGTTCCCGGGCGCCGATCCGTTTTCGGAATACGGACTTCGGATTTCTTTTGGCATTCGTCATTTGTCATTGGTCATTAATTCCCTGGAGGTACGTCCTGAAAACAATCGACGCGGCGAACTCGGCCATGGCTAACCCGAAGAGCGTTGCCAGCGGACAATGGCTCGTGCTCGTCGCTGCTTTCCTCGGCTGGATGTTCGATGGTCTGGAAATGGGCATCTTTCCGCTCGTGGCGCGTCCGGCGTTGCTGGACATGATGCAGGCGGCGGGCGGTGGCGATCAATTCGTTGGCCCCTGGATGGGGCGCATCACCGCGCTTTTTCTTGTCGGGGCCGCCTGCGGCGGGTTGACTTTCGGCTGGCTCGGCGACCGCGTTGGACGGGTGCGCTCAATGGCGTTGAGCATTTTGACTTACTCGATTTTCACCGGGCTGTGTTACTTCGCCAGAGAACCGTGGCACCTTGGTTTGTTGCGATTTATCGCGGCGTTCGGGATGGGCGGCGAATGGTCGCTCGGCGTGGCTCTGGTGATGGAATCGTGGCCGAGAGAGAAACGGCCCTTGCTCGCGGGCGTGATCGGCGCGGCAGCGAACGTCGGTTTTGTGTTGATTGCGGTGCTGGGAGTTTCTTTCAAAGTGACGCAAACCTCCTGGCGCTGGGTCATGCTGGCCGGGGCGGTGCCGGCGTTGTTGACGTTTTTCATTCAACTGTTCGTGCCTGAGTCGGAACGATGGAAGGAATCGGCCAGGCAGGGAACCGCTCACCCGGTGAAGGAAATTTTCAGCGCGGACCTGCTCAAAACCACCCTGCTGGCCATTTCGTTTGCCTCCATTGCGCTCATCGGCACGTGGGGGTCGGTACAGTGGCTGCCGTTGTGGGCGGACCAGTTGACCGGCGGAACGATGCCGCACGCCAAGGCCAACACGCAGATACTGTCTGGTCTTGGCGCGGTGACCGGCTGCCTGCTGGGCGGGGTGTTCGGTGGCGGAATCGGCCGGCGGCCGGCATTTTTCAGCCTTTGCCTGTTGTCTCTCTTCTTCTGCGGTTTCCTGTTCCGGGGGATTGATCAATACGGCACCCTTTTTCTGCTCATAGTGTTTCTCGTCGGGGGCGTTACGGCAGCGTTCTATGGTTGGTTCCCGCTCTATTTGCCCGAGCTGTTCCCAACGCGCGTCCGCGCAACCGGCCAGGGCGTCAGCTACAACTCGGGCCGCATCCTGGCCGCGGTCGGCGCGCTGGCACAGGGGCAGCTGGTGTCGTTTTACGGCGGCAGTTATGCCAAGGCGGGCTCCGTCATCACTCTGATTTACCTGTTCGGCCTGGTCCTGATCTGGTTCGCGCCGGAGACGAGGGACAAACCGTTGCCGGAATAATTGGGCGAGTCAAAAGCCGTCCTTTGTACGGATCATCTGAAATGTGCCGTGGTCGTATTTGGAGCGGTAGGTGCAAACGAAATTTGTCGGTGTGACCCGGCCGTCGTAATGATAAACGCCGCCGCCCCACCAGCCGAGATTTGTTTCGCCTTCGAATTTCCAGGTGTTCGACGATTCCCGCCGAACTTGCATGTTCACCGCGTAACTGATGCGAAGGATTTTCCAGTAAGTCGCCTTGTAATGGACGCGATACCGGTCATCGCTGAGCCTGGTGACGACACATCGCAGCCTGCCGTGGTGGCCGTTCTTCCCGCTCAACCACGATCCCTCCCAGCGGCCCGTGATGTCGTCGCCTGGCGGCGTGGCCCTCGCCTTTTTCCAGTCGCTGTTAAAGGTGGAACAACCGGTCGTCGCGGCGGCCAGCAGCATGACCCACAAAGCGGAAGCTGTTGAAAAGTGCATTGTCGTTTTCATTGGCATGAATTCGTTCATCTCCCATAATGACGCGCGCCACTGCAAAAAAAGTGCAAAGAATTCGACAACGCCTCGCACGATGAACCTTCCTGAAGCTGCAGTTTGTTTTCGCGTCTGCAAAACTGCACTTGTGGTTAAGGCGAGCTGCCGAAGAAAATCGGATGAAATAGAGGGTTCGCTTGCGCGCGACGAACCGTTGCCTGATCGATGGCGACCGTTGAGCGGCTGCCAGTCCCGGCTTGCAGCTTTGTCGGGCGAGCACTAAAAACCGCTGATGATTCCAAACGTGGACTCGCCGCGCCAACGGTGGTGGTTGGCGGCGCTGACGCTGTTCACGTTCCTCTTTCTCCTGGGCAGCCGTTCGTTGAACGAGCCGGACGAAGGCCGTTACGCCGAAATCGCCCGCGAGATGATTGAACTGGGCGATTGGATCGTTCCGCACTTCTGGTATGTGCCGCACCTGGACAAACCGCCGCTGACGTACTGGACGGTGGCCGTTTCGATGTCCGTCTTCGGCCAGAACGAATGGGCCGTCCGTCTGCCGCTGGCACTGGCGGGCATCAGCGGAGTGTGGGCCAGTTATCTTTTCGGTTGCGCGCTGGGCGGTCGTCGCGTTGGACTCTGGAGCGCGTTGGTCCTGCAAACCTCGCTGCTCTACTTCGGCATGGCGCGCATGCTGACGACCGACATTATTCTCACCCAATTCATGGCCTGGGCAGTTTATTTTTTTTGGAGAAGCTGGCGAAGTCTGGAAGACGCAGAAGCGAAACAAAAATTTTTCTTCGCGTGGCATCTGGCGGGCTGGACCGCGGTCGCGCTCGGCTTTTTGACCAAAGGGCCGATTGCCTTTGTCATTCCACTGGTTTGTCCACTAACGCTGTCCATTTACCGTTGGCATGATGTTCGGCGAAGGAAAGCGGTGTTCGGAGGGCTGATTGCCGGTCTGGCGCTGTTTGTGGTTCTCGTCGTGCCATGGTTCCTGGCAGTTTTCCATCGCGTGCCGCGGGCGTTTGATTTCATGGTTTACGGCCAGACGGTTGGACACGCGCTCGGCACCACCATCCGGAACCGACGCGGCCCCTTGCTGTATTACTTCGCCATTCTCGGCGTCGGGTTCCTGCCGTGGACGTTTCTGCTGGGCTGGCTCTGGCGGCGCGCGTACTGGCGGAGTCTGGCCAGCCGCCAAAAGGATGCCTGGATCATGGTGATCTCGGTGCTGGTGGCTTTGCGTTTTTTCGGGACCGGGCCGGGTTCCAACGCGCCCCAGCCGCCCGGTTGGACGTGGCGCGTTTGCATGCTGAGTCCGCTGGTCTTGATGGTGGTTGTTCCCGTTCTCGTGCCCCCTCTGTTTGGCGTCTTTGCGCCGGCGGGGTTGAAATTTCAGGTGGCAGTCGGTGCGGCCGCTCTGGGTCTTTCGGCGTGGCGTGGGCGGCGATTTTCACAAGACCACTGCGCTGTTGGTGCGGTTGTCTTCGCACTGCTGAATCTCCAGTTTATTGCCGCCAATATACCTTCGCTGGAAACCCGCCTCAAAAGCAACCAGACGCTCAAACCATTGGGCGCCGCCTTGCGGGCGAATTATCGGTCCGGCGACGCGCTGGTCTGCTGGGGCCGACTGCCGCAAGGTCTGCCGTTCTATGCGCATCCGGTCATTTCTTCGACCAACCGGCCTTATTTAGGCGGGATGCCGTTGAACCAGGTGCCGTTCGAGTTTCCGGGCAACCGCGAGCGCTTCGGCGACCTGGTTTTGCCGGACGAACTCGTGCTGATCCAACTGCTCTCTGGGAACCAACGCGTGCTGGTAGTCGCCTTCTCCGGCACGTTTGATCACTTCCAACACGCGGTGGCAGACCAGACGCTGCGCCTCGTCGCACGCGCGGGGCAATGGGAATTGATCAGCACTCGCTAATCAGTCTCGCCGGAGATCACAGTAACACGTCCAACCCGGCTGATTTTCACTTGCGCCCCTCGGCGTTTTCGTGGATTACACCCTCGGTTTTCACGTGGATGTGCGCCACGACGCCAGACCGCGGGCAGGTCAAGGCCTGTCGCCACCGGAGTGGCATTGGTCCCCGATTGAACTGCGATGACTAAAATTCTGTTGCTGGGGTTGGGCCGCTGGGGCGTCAACCATCTGCGCGTCTTGCACTCGCTGCCGGTCGAACTGTTCGTTTCCGATGTCCGTCCGAAACAACTCGAAGCCGCGCACAAACTTGGCATCGCCGAGTCCCGCCTTTCGACCACCCACAAGGATTTCGCGGTGGAAGTCGATGCGGCGGTGGTGGTGACGCCGGCGCAGACGCACTTCGATCTATGCCGCTCATTCCTGGACGCGGGCAAGGACGTGTTCGTCGAGAAGCCCATCACGCTGCTCTCATCCGAAGCGAAACAACTGGCCGATCTCGCGACGAAGAAACAGGTCATCCTGCAGGTCGGCCATATCTTCCGCTACGACACGGCGTCCGAATGGCTGCGCTCGACGATTCAAGCGGGACAGTTCGGTCGCGTGAACATTTTGCGGAGCAACTTCAGCGGTTTCAAACGCCCGCGCAACGACAGCGGCGTGAGTTTCGCTGATGCGATACATTTCGTTGACCTGTTCAATTACCTGCTCGGCGCCCCGCCCATGCGCGTGAGCGCGGTGATGAAAGATTTTCTGGGGCGAGGCATGGATGACGCGTCGCTGATTTCTCTGGAGTACGAAACGGCGCGCGGGACCACGTGGGGTTTGGTGGAGACCAACTATTTTCTGCCTGGCAAATCACGCGAGGTCACGGTCGTCGGCAGCGAACTGACGGCGGTCTGCGATTACAATGTCTCGCAATACAAAATCAAAACGTTCGCGAACAGACACGTCCGCCAGGGCGCTGAATTCAAGGCCGAGGAAGGGGCGTTGCACCAAATTGAATGCGCGCCGGAGGAACCACTGTTGGCCGAACTACGCTCGTTTGTCGATTCGGTCCACACGCGCAATCCGCCACGCGCCGACGGCCAGGCCGGCTACGACTCAGTCCGCGTGCTCGAAGCCGCGATGGAGTCGGTGAAGACCGGTCAAACGGTGAGATTATCGAGTTGAACCGACATAAAACCACGAATGAACACTAATTCACACGAATTGTTCTGCTCACGGTTTTGCAAATCCCGTCGAGTTGCTCCACGTCCAGGCAAGTGAGGACCGGCAAACTTCAATTTCCAGTCCGCCTGCTTTATTCGTGTTGATTCGTGTCCATTCGTGGTTAAACCTGCTTTAAGGTTCATGCAAAAAATTCCACTCTCCAAATGCTTCGTCAATCCGGAGGTCGAAGAGGCCGCGCTCCGCGCGTTGCGCTCCGGCCAATACATCCTCGGCAAGGAATGTCAGGCGTTCGAGACCGAACTGGCCGCCTCCACCGGAAGCAAACACGCCATCCTCGGTTCCTCCTGGACGATGATCGTCTATCTGCTGCACCTCGCGCAGGGCCTGAAGCCGGGCGACGAAGTCATCGTGCCCTCACACACCGCGTTTCCCACGATGGAACCGCTCATTCATTGCGGCGCGAAACCGGTGTTCACCGACATCGACGACACTTATTGCCTCGAGGTGGACCAGATCGAATCGCTCATCACGCCGCGCACGGTCGGCATCATCCCGGTCCATCTTTACGGCCATCCGGTGAATCTTGACCGCGTCCTTGCCATCGCCACGAAGCATTATCTCTGGGTGCTCGAAGACTGTGCCCAAGCGCAAGGGGCGAAATACAACGGCAGGACCGTCGGTTCAATGGGCCACTACGGCGCCTTTTCATTTTTCCCGTCGAAAAATCTCACGGTGCTCGGCGACGGCGGTTGCCTGACGACGAACGACGACGCCCTCGCTGAAAAGGTCCGCATGTTGCGCAATCACGGGCGCAGGGACAAATACCACCATGAATTCGCCGGATTCAACGTCCGCTTCAACGAAATTCAGGGTGCAATTGGCCGCGCGATGCTGAAGCATCTCGACCGCTTCAACGACCATCGCCGCGCCATAGCCGCGCGGTACAACGAGCGCTTGAAAGGCGTCGCCGCCACGCCGCCGGAACGGTCCTGGGCGCGCGCGGTCTATCACATGTACGTGGTGCGAGTGGAGCGGCGCGATGAATTGCAAAAGTTTTTGAAGGAACGCGGCATCGAAACCGGCATACATTATCCGGTGCCCAACCACCAACAGCCGGTGGTGACGAACAGGTTTACGAACGTCCCGCGCCTGCCGAAGACGGAGCAGGCGGTGAAAGAAATCCTTTCGCTGCCGGTCCACGGCGAGATGTCCCTGAGCGACGCGGATCGCGTGTGCGACGCGATTGAGCAGTTTTACGCGAAGGAATCAGCGACCTTCGGCGAAGCCGGGGGCTCGAAGCGATGAATGGCTCAACGCCATGCGGCGCTGAGGGCAGGGAACGGACGTTGAGTGCCGAGCGTACGCGCGTTCCAGGACCAACGATCCCTTTCCCTTCACCCCGGCCCTCTCCCTTGCGGAGAGGAAGAATCGCTTCTCGTTTACTTAGCCGACCAACGCGTGCTATTCCCGGCCGCTCGCAGGAAAAGCCCGTGGTGTTCGACGGCTGTTCTCTCTCCCTGAGGGTCAGGGTGAGGGGAAATACGAAGGAGTCCGGCTCAGATCCATCCAAAGCGCAACCTGAAGGTTGCGGCTACAAGCCATGAATGCGACACCGCCCGAGATCAGTCTCGTCATTCCCTGCTACAATGAAGAGGGGAATTTGCGCGAGCTGATTAAAATCATCCGCGAGGCGATGGTCCCGCTCAAAGTGTCTTATGAAGTCGTGATCACCGACGATTGCAGCAAAGACAGGTCGTGGGAAATTTTGACGGAACTGGCCGCGGGCGATCCACGGATTCGCGTGCAGCGCTTCGTGTTCAATTGCGGCGAGTCGGCGGCGAGTTGGGCCGGATTGAAAGCGGCGCGCGGCAAATACCTTGTCACGCTCGACGCCGATTTGCAGAACGATCCGCGCGATCTGCCGAGGTTTCTCGAAGCGCTGAAACAATTCGATTGCGTCTGCGGCACGCGCATCGAAACGCGTGGGAAGGGCGACAACTTCGTCCGCATCGCCTCGTCGCGCATCGCCAACTGGGTGCGGAACAAACTGTCCGGCGAGCGGATTTCCGACGCTGGCTGCACGTATCGCGCGTTCAAACGGGAGTGCATTGAGAACCTGAAATTTTTCAAGGGGATGCACCGCTTTCTGCCGACGCTCGTCAGGATGGAAGGATTCACCGTCACGGAAATCCCGGTGAGCAACAATCCGCGTTTTGCTGGCCAGAGCCATTACGGCGTGTGGAACCGGCTGTTCGCGTCGTTCTACGATCTGCTGGCGGTGCGCTGGATGAAGAAGCGGATGTTCCGCTACCAGATCGCCGAGCAGATCAACTGAACGACTTGTTGCAACAAAAGTGGGACAGGCATCTTGCCTGTCTCGGTCCGGCAAGTCATAAAATCGAACCAGAACGCAAGCAGAGGCCTGCGCTACGTTGGCTATTCGGCGACTGTTGATCCAATGTCTTAATGGCTTCATGCTGGTCGTTATCCTCATCGGCGTCCCGGCCATCACCAGCGCGCGGTTCGGGAGCCTGCGGCTTTCGTCCGCTCCGAAAGTGCAATTGCTGACGCTGTGGGGATTGGGTCTGGCGGTGGCCTGTAATTCGAGCGCGGCATTATGGTTAATGAAGGACCGCAAAGACCGGACACTCTTCTGGAAATGGACATTCGTTTTCGGCGCTTTGCTCGCGATCGAATATGCGTATTACAACGGCTGGCTCAATTTCAATTGGTTGAAACAGACGTTGCACTGGGCGCAAAATCGTTTTTAACCCGAAATCCGAATTGGGAAGCACGCCCGCCTCGGGCGTTGCTGGACGCGCCTCGCGTCCAACCGTCTGACGCACGATGGCCTGGTGAGGCGTCCGAATCTTTTCGATCCGGTCGGTGTTTTCCGCGATGGCGCGGAAAACGGCGCCCGCGGCGGGCCCGCTCCCCGGTTCGCCTACGCATTTCGGATTTAAGCGTGCGAGTTGATTTCTAAAACGCTCTTCGCAGTTGATGGTGACGAAATAAATCTCCTTTTGCGGATCGACCCACGACGGAATTTCGTGCGGCAACGTTTTGCGTCGCGGGATTTCCATGGCGGCAGAATAGGAGAAAGAAACGATGGACAGCAAGAAGGGTAGGGACATCGCGCTGCGATGTCCCCGCCCGTACAGCGGGCGGAGCGAAGGGCACGGGACCAGCGAATCACGCCACACGTTGCGCCGCTGAACGCGGCGCGGACGGCGCAGCGCGCCGTCCCTACCAACGGATGGAATTTCGTTGAGATACTACCAGGGCGCTTGCATTCACTTCAACGGATCGCTTGACCGGAGCCGAAAATCCGTGCATTGTTTCGCCCGTCAATGACAACGACCGCCCCATTTCAAACTATTAACTATTCGACGCGCCCGAGCGTCCCGGACGCTGTCGTTAGCCTGCGCGATCGCCGCATGCCCTGGCGTGCCATTAAGGTTAATCAACACGGCAAGCAGGAGGGTCCTGACTAACTTAAATAATAATTTCCCAACCCTGCTTGCCGAATGGCGAGCAGGGTTT
>QHOP01000100.1 GCA_003219345.1 Verrucomicrobiota bacterium | reverse complement strand
TGGGGAGAAGGCCGGGGTGAGGGGTTGGCCCTTTGTCGCCGAAACGGCCAGCGCCAGCAACGCCTCCGCGCCGACGGCCAAAGCGCTGGCGATCTTTCCGTCCGCGCTAATCAGATAACCGCTGGGTGTGCCGTTGGTCTGATAAGCCTTCGCCACCTCGCCATCGTTTTGGAGCAGCACGGGACAGCCAAGATTGTGTTCGTGAAAAAACTCGCGGTTCCTTTCCGCATCTCCGGTGGTCAGGATGAGGAGTCGTAGCGGCGGGCATCCTTGCCTGCCAGTGAGCGGGGCTTCCAGCCCCGCGTCGGAGAGAGCTGACGCATCGTGGTTGTTGGTTGCTTCGCCCAGCCGTGACGGTTTTCTGGGCGGCAGGATGCCGCCCTCGCTGGCAGGCTGGAAGCCTGCCGCTGCAGCCGCCAGCTTCGGCGCCAGGTCATGGCAATAACCGCAGGCGGGATTAAAGAAGATCAGCAGCAAAGATTGGCCGCGGAATTGCGTCAGTGATTCGCGTTCGCCCGCCAGGTCAGGCAACTCGAAGCTTGGCGCGTCGCTGCCGAGCGGCAAACCCTCGGGCCGGTCGGCGCCGCCGAACTCCAGTTCGTCCAGCCGCTTCTCCAACTCCTCAAGCCGCAGGAGCAGCCGGCCGTTCTGGCGCAGCAATTGCCAGCCGAGCCAAGCGCCGACAAGGATCACGGTCCAGGCCAAGGCAATCCCGACGATCATAGAGTGAAGGAGCATCCCTTGGGGCTATACTCAGAGAAGCACGCCCTCCTGACCTTGTTCTTCATGGCCGAGTTCGTCGGAATGCCAGCGGCTGGGCAGTCCGTGGAGGAATTCCCGACGCAGCCATTGATATCCAAGCACACGCCGGTGTAACTGTAAGAATTTAAGAGGCCGCCGTACGTGCTGACCTCACAGTACCCCTGGTAAGTGACGGCGCCAGCCTTATTGGGCAGTCCGAAGCAGGCCAGCGCCAGGCCGGCGAGGCCGACGCCGAACTGTTTCAGCGCCGCGCGGCGCGTGACCGATTGGGCCAGGCTCTTGGTGAGTTCATCGAATTTGTTATTCATATTTTCCTTTCTTCTACTGGTCTTGTTGATGTTGTTATCCGATCACCTTCCCTAAGGGTTGCCTAATCTCCGATTCTCCGGGCAAAAATGCTTTGAATGTTGTTTCCGTTTACCCCGGTGAAGACAGCCACGAAGCCCTTACCCGAGGGGGCCAGGCCGCCGACATAATCGCCAAGGAAGTACCCCTGGAAATTGATGGAATGTTCCAGGTCAAAGGATGCCTCCGTCACCCGAATCTCGCCTCCCCAGTTGGCACTATCGGTTGGGGACACGTTGGAAGCATCGCAACGCACCATCCAATAGTCCGTCGGCAGACCGGGATTCGCCTCGTTGAAACGGAAGTCATAATAGGAGACGCCAATCGTTCCATTGTCCTGTACGGCGATTGCAGGCAGGAAAGCCTGCCGGTTCAGCAGGGGGATACCAACTGGAGTCTGGTTTACCCGAACTGGCGTTGACCACGTCACGCCACCATCGACGGATCTCGAGAACGCAATGTCGTTGTATTGGAAATTGCTGAACCGGCCATCCTCCCAGACGGCGTACAAATCCCCGTTCCGGCTATCCATTGCGAGCATGGGGTCGGTCGGATCATGCACATATATTCCAGTCTCCGGGTCAATAATCGAGCTGAAGCCCCAGTTCTCGAAACTCAAAGGCAGCATGGCAAAACCGCCAATGGGACCCGACCAGGTCTGACCGTGATCCGTTGACCGCAGAACCTGCACGCCTTGTGGCTTGGTATTCTTGAATCCAAAGTCGTAAAGCAATGCCACAACCGACCCGTCTGGCAGCGCAAAGGCCTGGCCAAAGTCCGCACCTCGGTTCGATCCGGGTTCGTAAATCCTGTGAGGTGGTTCCCAAGTGACGCCGCCGTTGGTGCTGCGCGAGAAAACCGCTGGAAGGGTGTTGTTGAGGCCCTCGCCATGCCAAAAGGCATACACAAAACGTGCGTTGGTGGAATCAACAGTGATCGTGGGACGCCCCGGCGTCAGGTCAGTGCTGCTGGTCAGCAAGGCAGGGACCGACCAATGCAGACCGCCGTCAGTTGATTTAACGACCGTGGAGATAGCCGTGGAAGGGGAGCTGCCAGCCAGGTTAATGGCGTACAGGTCCCCGTTCGGCGCGAAGGAAAGCCACGGGTCGCCTGCGCCCACATAAGGTCCCCCGGAACAGAGGGTCAGCGGAAGCGGAATCTGCTGCCAGGTACGCCCGCCATTAAACGACACCCCTGCAACAACGTTCTGAATGGGTCCCAGGGTCCATGTGGCCACGACGTTGTTGGGATTGCGCGGGTTCACGGTCACGTACGGTTCGAAAGTATCGTTGAGCGTGATTCCAGGAATCCTGAACCCGTCATCGCAGGTGCCTACCGGGTTGGGTTGGGAAAGCTCAATCAGCGGGCCGAGCGTTGAGGCCAATGTGGCGGTTGGCATCGCCCCCAGGCAGGCAAGGGCAATGGCAGCGAGGCCGGCGCTCAATCTCTTGAGCGCCGCACGGCGCGTGACTGATTGAGCCAGGCTCTTTGTAAGTTCATCGAATTTGTTGTTCATATTTGTCTTTTGGATTTAGGGACAACCGTAGGTTGTGTTGCTTGAGGAAGACCAGGTGCCGAGGATAAAGCCACCGCCAGTCTGAGTCGGGGCATTATCAAGGATAGTGAGCGACGTGTTGCCGTTGGAGTTGGCCTTCCAGACGATGGTTTCGGTGAGATACTGAAACGAATTGGGATCGGGTATTAGCGTCCGGTTCGTAAGTAGGCCCTTGGGCACGAGCATACTGACGGCGCGCCGGTCCGAGGAAAAGCCCATCGCGACGGCGGTCTCGGTGCAGGATGTGTCATCCAGCAGCCGCGCGCGGAAACTGGCCGCCTGGACGTTCCAGATGAGGTCCAAACAATAGCAGGCCGGAACGGTTTGTCCCTTGGCCTGGAGGCAACCGTTGGAAACGAAGGCTATGTCTGCGGCGTCAGCTACGAGCCTCCAACTCCACCAGAGTTGGCCACCATCATCCACATTTCTCCAGGACGGAGTTAATGGAATGGGCGCGTTGACTGTGAGGGTGAACAGAATGCTATCGCCCGCATCGGTGATTGTGGCCTGAACGAGGTCGAGCCAGTCGGGAACCTGCGGGCCGCCCTTGCCGTTGCCATAGGTCGCGTCTCCGGCGGGATCGCAAACCACACTCGTTTGAGCCTCTACGGCGTTCACTAGACCAAAGCAGGCCAGCGCCATGCCCGCGAGTCCGACGCCGAATTTCTTCAGCGCTGCGCGACGCGTGACCGATTGGGCCAGGCCCTTGGTGAGTTCATCGAATTGATTGTTCATGTTTTTCCTTTCGTTTTTGTTGTTTTTCTTTTTTTCTAAGCGGAGATTCATGGATGGCTTGGCTGAGAGCATTGCGGGTTCTCCCTTCATTGGCCCACCCGGCGGGCGAAGATGCTGGTGTGGTTGTTCTGGTCCACGGCGCTAAAGGCGGCCACGAACCCGCCGCCACCGACCGGGGCAAGGCCGAAGTAGTCCCCAAGGAAAAAGCCATCGCCGAGAATCGCGCAGGCTTCCATGTTGAAGGAACTGTCGGTCAGGCGTACTTCATTGCCCCAGTTGGCAGGGTTGGTTGCCGGTGCGCCGGGAGTCGGGTGACATTGCACGAGCCAGTAGTCGGTTGGCAGGCCGGGGGCCGGAGTGTTGAATCGGAAGTCGTAATAGGTGACGCCGATCGCGCCGTTGGCCGCCACCGCAACTGTGGCAAAGAAGGACTGCCGATTGTCCGCTGGGATGTTCAGTGGCGTTTGATTGATGCGGATCGGCGCCGACCAGGTAGCGCCTCGGTCGGAGGACATCGAAAAGGCAATATCATTGTACTGAAAACCGCTGAACCGCCCCTCTTCCCACACAACGTAAAGGTTGCCACTACGCGGATCCACCGCGTAGATCGGGCTGAAGTGGTCATTCACCGGCTCACCGGTTTCGGGGTCCGCCGTCGCGGCTGCACCGCTGCCGTCTGGTCGCAGCACGGGGGTAGTCAAAAAAGCCTGCGTGGGCCCAGACCAGGTCTTGCCATGGTCGCTGGAGCGCAGCAGCCCAATCGAGTACAGCACCGGCTTGTTCGCGTGCGCCGTGTAAAACTGGTAAAGCATCACCAGGGCGCCATCTGGCATCACGAAAACCTGCGGGTCGTCCGCGAAGTTTTGAGGTTGAGGTTCGAAGAGCGTGCGCGCCGGCTCCCAGGTCTGGCCGCCGTCGGTCGAGCGTGTAAACTCAATCCAGGAGTGGTTTTTTACGTTGCTTTGGGTCCAGGAGTTATAAACGAGGCGCGCGTCCGTGGTGTCCGCCGTGATGACCTCGCCGTCGTTCGTCGGCTCGACTTCCGGGGACATCAGGGTCGGGGCTGACCAGTGCCGCCCGCCGTCGGTGGATTTGCACGTCGCAATGAGCTAGGACGAGAACGAGAACCCGACTACCACGCTCGCGTAGAGGTCGCCGTTGGGCGCAAAGGAAAGCGTGGGATCGCCCGTGCCGGGGTACGGCTGGCTCGAGGAGCACGTCGTCACCGGCAGCGGGACCTGCTGCCAGGTCAAGCCACCGTCAAAGGAAGCTGCGGTGATGACGTTCTGGAAGTCGCCGCCGATCCACGCAGCGACCATGTTGTTCTGGTGGACCGGGTTGACGGCGATGAACGGCTCGGCGGCATCGTTGAGCGTCATGGTTCCGGGCGGCAGAAAGCCGCTATTACAGCCGGCCAATGGATTGGGCTGTGACAGTTCCACCAGCGGGCCGAGTGTTGCCGCCGTTACCCGCAATGGCGAGCTGAGTGAGCACGCCAGTGCCATGCCGGCGAGGCCGACGCCGAATTTCTTCAGCGCCGCTCGGCGCGTGACGGATTGGGTCAGGCTTTTGGTGAGTTCATCGAATTGGTTGTTCATAGTTTTCATTGGGTCTTTTGGTTGGTTTATGAATCCGTTCCCTGCCGGTCTAATTGTCTGACGCTGGATTTATGACCACGCCTTTCATGGTCCAGTTAGCCAGACCGCCCAGGGCGGACGTAAACTCGGCGGTCACCTCCATGGTTCCGCTGCCTCTGGCTTGAGCGAATCTCCCAGTCCCGCCGACGAACGTCACTTTGTATGTGAGATTGGCGAACAATGGGTTGGCCGGGTCGAACGTCGCCGTTCCCTCGGTATCGAACTTCAAGCTGTTGGCTCCATCCGAAGAGGTAAGCGTCCACGGGCTGTTGCTCAGAATCCTAATGGGCTGACCTGCGCTGGTAGGCAGATAAATGGTCGCTTCTCCGTGGAAATGGCAGTTCCCCATGAGAGAAACTTGCGCCACTCCATCAACGGGGTGGCCAAAGACATTTGGGTCGGAGGTTGGAACCAGGGCAAATGTGTTTCCCGTGGTGACGCGAATGGCCGCGGCGTTTACGGGCGGTCCATCGTCCGCGCCAACTCGAGAGCGGCTGATCGCCAGGGCAGCGCAGGTGAGTGTGAGGGCGAGGGCTCGAAGCAAGTTCAGTTTTTTCATAGGTTTCCTTTCATTTTGGGTTTGTTTTCCAATTGCGAAACATCCTTATAGGTTTGCGCATCTATTTATTAGGATACTGTAGCGTGGCCACGATACCGGCGTGATCGGTCGGCCATAAGCCCGAGGGGGTCCGGTCTGCGGGAGTATCGCCGATAAGATGTTCGTCGATAACTTCGAATCCGCTCCTTGCAAAAATGTAATCGACGCGCGTGGAAAGAGCGGAAACAGGATTGACGATTGAATCCGGCGGCACCTGACAACACGTATAACCCGGAGCGAGAGGATGAGCCGCAGCCCAGGTATCATCGAACCCGGCTCCAACGATGGCCAAGTACGGTGGCTCATCGGGAACGGCGTTGAAGTCGCCTGCCATCACTACAGGTAGCGGACCGGCGGCCGGCCCTTGCAGGAGTTCATAAGCCTGCGCCGTTCGTACGAGCGGCGATACTGGATCCAGGTGCGTCGTGACGAACCGGAAGTTTTTCCCTCGAATTTTCGCATCGACAGACGCCCAGCCGCCTAGAACAACGATGTGCTTCCCAAGCAAATCAAACTCAGCATTAACTTCAAAGTCCTGCCGTTGGGGATTGGAAATCCGTAGATCCGCATCCGAAAGATCCGTGCGGGCCAGGATGGCGGTGCGATCAGTGAGCCGCACATCAAAGAACCCGCTCGGCGAAAATCCGGTGCCCTGCGTATCGAAATTGTTTCGGACAATGACAGCCGCGTAGTGCTGGCCGGCGGCATTCAAGACATTGAGGAGAATCTCGAGAAAATCATAGGCAACATCCGTCGCCGACAACAGCGGATTCGATGGAACTCGAGTTCGCCACAACGCCACCTCCTGTAAAGCCACAAGGTCCGGTTGGTTTTGTGCGATTTCTGCTGCAATGGCTTGCGCACGTTCCGGAAAACTCGTTGCTATGACGTTGGCATAGTCCGTTGAAACACCAGCGACAAACGAAGTTAGATCCGTGGCCGCCAGAACATGCTCGAGCTCGGTCCCCTGGTAGATGTTGTAGGTCATTACGGTCGCAAGCCGCTTGTGATTTTGCTGCGCCGTGGCGGACCCGGAAAATAGAAGAAACGCTATTAGAACAAATCCCTCGATATGGTTTTCCATACTTTTCCTTCCATTTGGTTTGGTGGACGGCAAGACGGTGAATAGTTCATCGAATTTGTTGTTCATGCTTTTCCTTTCCTTCCTTCTAGATCTCGCGCGGTGGGGTCTCGGGAGAAATGTTGCCCGCGCCCCACCACGTTCCCGAGGTTGCTCACGGGTGGAACTAACACGCCCCCATCGAGCTGCACAACTTTCTGCAGGATTCTTTGCGTTGCCCGAAGAAGCCCACGCAGTTGTTGATGCATCCTTCGCATGTTGGTGGCCTGGGATCAGCCTTTGCTCTGGTCGCCAGCCCGAAGCAGGCCAGCGCCATTCCCGCGAGGCCGACACCGAATTTCTTCAGCGCCGCGCGGCGCGTGACCGATTGGGCCAGGCCCTTGGTGAGTTCATCGAATTGGTTGTTCATATTTTTCCTTACGTTTTTGTTGTTGGGTTGGTTTGTCAGTTTGTGTCGAGAAAATGATCGCGTGACCTGTGGGAGCGCGTTTGCTCATTTGTTGATCCGCCGGAAGAAGATGGCGGTGACGTTGTCCTGATCAACTTGCGTGCGAACGGAGACAAAATCGCTGCCGGCATATGCCAGGCCAAAGTATTCACCGGGTCGGAAAGAAGGCTGATGAAGTGACTGTCGCAAGTGCCCACGGCGTTGGGGCGTGACAGTTCGATTAGCGAGCCAAGCGCTGTGGCAGAGACTTCTGCCGGCAACCACAGAAAGCCCGCCAGCGCCATGCCGGCCAGGCCGACGCCGAATTTCTTCAGAGCCGCGCGCCGCGTGACCGATTGGGCCAGGCCCTTGGTGAGTTCATCGAATTGGTTGTTCATACTTTTCCTTTCGTTTTGGTTCTTGTTTCTTTTTGACTGCGAATTTCATAAATGGAAATGGATGGTGTCATTCGAATCTGGATGACCTGCTCACGGCCTGCGGAGGCGGAAGACCTGCGCGCTGTTGGTGGCCGGAAGGGTCACCGACTTGTTGGTGCCGTCATCGGTGATGCTGGAGGCATTCGCGACCCAGCTTGCCGGGGCGGCCACCGCGCCGGCCTGTTCCAGCGTGAAACCTGCGGTGTCAACTGATGGCCAGGAAACTGTTACATCCGGGCCGGAGCGAAACACTGAAAGTGTGGGAAGAGGCAGCAGGTAGCGGGCAATGGATGCGGACACCTTCCCGCCCGCCGTCGTGAACTCGCCCCCCGCGTAAACATTGCTGCCCGACACCGCCAGGGCAAACACAAAAGGATTCCTACCACCCAACCCCGAGCCCAGCGCGCTCCAAGCGCTGCCGTTCCACTTGGCGATGTAATTGGCAGAGTTGCCACCTGCTGTTGCGAAAAAGCCTCCCGCATACAGGTTGCTGCCCGACACTGCCAGGGCCCAGACGCGGCCGTATATGCCCAAGCCCAAAGGGCTCCAAGCGCTGCCGTTCCATTTGGCGATATTATCGGCTCCACTGTCGCCCGCGGTCGTGAAATCGCCCCCCGCATACACGTCGCTGCCCGACACCACCAGAGCACGCACTGCGGCGTTCATCCCGGAACCCAGCGGCGACCAACCGCTCCCAGTCCATTTGGCGATGAAATTAGCCGCGCTGCCGCCCGCGGTCGTGAACGCGCCCCCCGCATACAAGTCGCTTCCCGACACCGCAAGCGCAGACACATAAGCACCACCCAACCCAAGCCCTAGGGCGCTCCAAGCGCTCCCGTTCCACTTGGCAATGTTGGTGGCCGCACTGCCGCCCGCCGTCGTGAAAATGCCCGCTGCATACACGTCACTGCCCGACACCGCCAGTGCGTACACAGCCGTGTGATCACCGGCGCCGCTTAACCCGGAGCTCAGCCGGGTCCAAGCGCTCCCGTTCCATTTGGCAATGCAATTGGCAACCACGTCGCCCACGATGCTGAAGCTACCGCCGATGTAGAGATTGCCGGAGCCATCCACCACCGCCGCGTAAACCACGCCGTTTGCGCCGGGAAACCCGCCCATGCTCATCCAGTTGGTATCGCTGAAGGTCGGGTCAATGCGCACGGGATACACCGCGTCCGCATCATTCACCACCACCGCCAGCGCCGGGCCGCGTTGCAAAGGCGGTGGCTCGGATGTAGCGCAGGTTTCCAAACCTGCTGTATCGCCGATTTCCAAATCGGCAGGGCGAGCGAATTCCAATGGTGCGCGGGTTTGGAAACCCGCGATACAGCAGACTTGGAAGTCTGCGCTACTTTGCAGTTCCATCCGCGCCGGGAGCTCTTTGCCCGTCGCATCCGTGACGCGCAAACGGCTGTAGGCAATCTTGCGCCCGGACTTTTCCAGCACCAACCGCGCGCCATCAGCCGCCGGCTCGACCTTTGCGCCGCTCACCGTCAACCGCAGCACCAGTTCGCCCGCTCGTTGGTTGAGGGTTGAGAGTTGAGGGTTGAGGGGCGGATGTTCAATAATGAAATCCTGCCGCACACCGTCCATGCTCACGGTGTATTCTTCGGTGAGTCCGGGCCGGATTAATCGCACGGTCTGGCCGTCAATGGAGACCGCACCGTTGCGTGGCAGCGCGACAGCGCCCTGGACTGCGGCAGTCCTCTGCCGCTTTGGATCCGCTTCGAAAGCGCCAGAGGACTGGCGCAGTCCAAAGCGCCCCACCTCCGCCGCCGTCACGCAGAAACGCTCCTTTACCGCGTTGGTGACGGTCGAAATCAGCCACAAGCCTTCGCGCGTGGCCTCGCCTTCGAGCCGTTGGAAAACGCAGCGCAACCGCGCGCCCTCGCCGCTGGGAATGATCGCCAGCCCGTCGCCCTGGTAATCCGCCCCGGCCTTCGCGCCAATCTGCGACCAGGGGATCGCCTCTGAAGTTTTTGCGGGCGCGATGCCAGCAGAGTCCTCCGCCGCGGTTGCCGGACTGAACGACGACGATCCGATACCGAACGCGACCGCGCAAAAAATCCAGACTGAAAAATGGTTGAGTTTGGCTTTCATAGCAGATTTGGCAGCACCATGCCGGCGAGACCGACACCGAATTTCTTCAGCGCCGCGCGCCGCGTGACCGATTGGGCCAGGCCCTTGGTGAGTTCATCGAATTTATTGTTCATGTTTTTTCTTTCGTTTGTCTTATCGTATGGCATCGCATCAGCCTCCTACTGGGCACCGGCTTGCGCAGACACCCCAAGCTGGGTCGCAGGTCGGTCGCGCAGTCACCCAGTGGTTCTTGCTCTTTTCGTAACAGCAGCAGGGATTGAGCGACGGGTCGCACCATTTCGGAAGGCAGACGCCGCCGTAACAGTAGGAGTTGCCGTTGCAGTCAGCGTTGCTTTGGCACCCGCAGCCCGAACCATTTGGAGCTGCCTCCGTCTTGTTCGCCAGCCCGAAGCAGGCGAGTGCCATGCCGGCGAGGCCGACGCCGAATTTCTTCAGCGCCGCGCGCCGCGTGACCGATTGGGCCAGGCTCTTGGTGAGTTCATCGAATTGGGTGTTCATATTTTTCCTTTCGTTTTTGTCTTTGTTGCTTGACCACGGATTACACGGATTGTTTTCACGGCTCACTGGCCGACTCTCCGATAGAAGATGCTGGTGATGTTGCTCTGATCCACTGAGCCGAACGTTGAAACAAACCCGCCACCGACCGGAGTCAGGCCGAAGTAGTCGCCGAACCAGAAGCCATCAATGACCACCGGCAAGGCTTCCAGGTTGAAGGAGACACTCGTCAGCCGCACTTCGTTGCCCCAATTGGCGGAGTTGGTGGCCGGTGAACCGGCTGAAGGGTGACACTGGACCATCCAATAGTCAGTCGGGACACCCGGTTCCGGAGTGTTGAGTCGGAAATCATAATAGGTTACCGCAATCGTGCCATTGCGGCCGACCGCGATAACCGGGTAAGAGGCCTGCCGATTGAGAGGAGCAATGTTCAGCGGCGTCTGGTTGATGCGGATCGGGGACGACCAAGTCAGACCACCATCCGATGACATCGAAAAGGCAACGTCGTTGTATTGAAAATTGCTGAAGCGGCCATCTTCCCACACGGCGTAAAGGTTGCCATTGCGGTTGTCCACCGTGAACGAAGGAGCGTCGCTGTCGCGGACGAGTTGACCATTATCAGGATCGATTACGAGGGTGAACCCGCTGGGGTCTTGCCGCAGAATCGTCAGCATTTCCACAGCGATCGTGGGTGCTGACCAGGTCTGGCCCTTGTCGGTGGAACGCATTACTTGCAGGTTTTGAGACGTGACCGGGTGATTCGGCTTCTGATACTGGACCTCAATCATGTTGACGAGTGTGCCGTCTGGCAGGACGAGGACCTGAGGGTTGTAATCGAATTGACCCGAGGGCGATTGTAAAATGGAGCGCGTCGGTTCCCACGTGTTGCCTCCGTCCGTGCTGCGCGCGAACGCCAGCGCATTGTACTTCTTCGAGATTTGTCTGACCCATCCGGCGTAAACGAAGCGCGAGTCGGTTGGGTCAGCGGTGATCGTGCATTTATCGGGCGCGAAGTCCGGCGTGTCCAAAGTTACCAGCGGCGACCAATGCAGGCCGCCATCAACGGACTTGCAAACCAGGGTGTAAAGAGATGAGAGGTCTGGCGCAGCGAGGGCGACACAATAAAGATCGCCATTAGGGGCAAAGGATAACCACGGGTCGCCCGTGACCAGGTATGGTCCACCCGAGCAGATACTGAATGGCAATGGCACCTGCTGCCAGGTTGCGCCCGCATCGAAAGACACTGCCGCAATGTTGTTTTGAATAGGGCCTTGAATCCATACCGCAACAATGTTGTTCGGATTGGCCGGATTCACGACCAGCATGGTCTCGGCGGCATCGTCCACAGTCATGGTTCCTGGAAGTCGGAAGCCGTCATCGCAACTGCCCACAGCATTGGGCCGCGAAAGCTCAATCAGGGGGCCGAGCGTTGACGCATGGCTGAACATGGGCAGTCCCAGCAATCCTGCCAGCGCCACACTGACGCCGAATTTCTTCAGCGCCGCGCGACGCGTGACAGATTGAGCCAGGCTCTTGGTAAGTTCACCCCGCGAGAGAGGGGCGGGCTGCTCAAGAGATGTCAAGGAGCGGCTTCTCTCACGGGGTGAATCGAATTGATTGTTCATAACTTTCTGTTCCTTTCGTATTTCGGGCGGCTCGCCCGAAGTCTTTGCTATTTGCTTGATCGTCCAACTGACAACGGAATTACTCGCCTACAGTTCTCCGGCCACGACGCTTTCATGGCTGCGGGAACTTGTTGCCGTTACACACCGGGCTGCAGATAGTTTCCCGGCAGTACTTCGCGGAGTAGCCATATGATGATACACAATTCTTCACGCAGCTCTCGCATCCGGAATCCGCCGACGCCTTGTTCGCCAGCCCGAAGCAGGCGAGTGCCATGCCGGCGAGGCCGACGCCGAATTTCTTCAGCGCCGCGCGGCGGGTGACCGATTGGGCCAGGTTCTTGGTGAGTTTATCGAATTGGTTGTTCATAGTTTTTCCTTTCGTGTTTGGTTGTTTGAGGTTTGGTCTGAGGAGTTGGAGGAAAATTCAGTAAAGCGAGAACGCGGTCCTGCCATCCGGTTGGGACTGCCCTCTTGCCAATCACCAGGGTTCCGGCAATAGTTGCTACATGGCTGACGCGACTCTGCCTGTTCCAACCGCCGGCCCGCAGGACATGGCGGGTGGCCTTGCCCGGCGCCTGGCCCGCTACTTTAAGGCCCAAGTGGAAGACTGGTACGACGTGTGCCGTCGTCTGACTGACTGGGAAGACCTGCATTTGGTTGCCGGGGCCACGCCGGAACGCCTGGCCGAGCATGACCGACTGTTGGACGAATTGGAGGGAGTAGGCCGCTGGCTGGCCCGGGCGACCCAAGGCCCCGACTTCCCGGACCGAGCCACAGCGGAGCTTGTTGCGATGACCCTCCAGGACCTGAAAGACCGGCGCGCACTCTGGCACGGGCCGATGTCCGAGGACGCCCGCGAGGAATTCTTGTGGACGGTATTTCATGAGCCCTGAACTGGAGCGGCTGGTGGAAGCGCTGCACGAGAAGCTGACCTGTCCGCCCGAAGAAACATTTCACCGAACCGCCACCTTCGAGCGCCTGCTCCAGGACGCCCTGGCCCGGCGGCCGGGCGCCAGCCGCGATCAATTTCTCGACGCCCTGCAAGGACGCTATCGAGGCTTCTGCCGCGCCCGGCGTAAACCACCGACGCTGCCGCCGAAGGCGTGACCGACTGGGCCAGGCTCTTGGTGAGTTCATCGAATTTGTCGTTCATATTTTTTGCTTCGTATTTTTGTTTTTCGGCGCTCTTTTCGGCGAGACGGCCCCGGCTGCATTGCTGGGGCAGCAGTCTGGTTAATCTTAATTCGCGGAAAACGGATGAAATCTTTCAATTTTTTCAATCGTTGTGCCTGTGGTTGCGGGTGGAAACATTTCCGTGCAACAACCAAGTGGCGTTGCCTTTGCCGGTGGCCACGTCCGTGAACATGGCAAAACCATCGACAACAGCCGTCCCGCGGGCATTGGTCATTGCCCCCGTCCCACCCGTGAACTTCACATCGTAATGGAAATTCAAGAACAAGGCGGGATTGGCGGGATCGGGCGTTGCGGTGCCTACCGCATCGGCGTTCAAAATGGTGGCGCCATTGGCCGAAGTGATCCGGAAGGTTCCGGCGAGCAGCCAGGGATCTGTCGTGTTGGGCTTGGGCGGGAGTACGATTACGTCAGCGTGGAAGGTGCAATTACCGATTTCGAAAACCCGGACCACACCATCTACGGTATGGGTAAACTTCGTGGGGTTCCCACCGGCGTCGAACCCCACCGGCGTCAAGGTAAACGTGGTGCCCGCATGGCCCTTAACGACACCCGCCTGGGCGGGGAGGGTGGTCATGGCGAGAGCTGCGCATGCCAACGCCAGCGCGATGGATTTGAACAGGTTGAGTTTTGTCATACGGTTTTTCCTTTCATTTTCGGAAGACAGGCCTTTCAGAATAGTTGTCTGTTTTGGCCACGCCGTCTTGGCCGTCACTCTCTACAACAGGAAAACCGGGAAAACCTTACAAGGAACCGCAGCGAGCATCAGCGTGAATCCTCTCATGTGGTGAGAAGTAGCTGGTTAGCGCTTCTCAGCCGCTGGAGAAGGACGCTTAATCTCGTCGAAGCTGGGCGCAGGCCAAAGTTTGATCGTATCGACGACCTCGGCTGTCGCGAGGCAGCGCCCGTCGGGTGAGAACGAGACGGAGCGACAGGCACTGACGTGCGCAGGCAGCGTTGCGATGACGTTTCCGGAAGCCACGTTCCAAAAGTGCTTGCCATCGATGTCACCTCCGACCAAAGTTTTTCCGCCGGGCGAAAATGCCAGCGAGTCAAGCCACCCCACTGGGAATCGAAATTCCTTGAGTTGGGTTCGAGAAACCAAATCCCAAAGCTTCACCAAACCGCCCGGTGAAATGGTGGCCAGTATTCGACCGTCAAAAGACAATGCGCCCGGTTCTGCTCCGCGGCCCGCACGGATTCCGTCGAGTGGCCGCAGAGTATCGGCATCCCAGCATTCCAGGAGGCCGTCGGAATCGGCTCAGGTGATCAGAGTGTGGCGATCAGCGAAACGCAAGCCTGTGCCTCTGGCGTGCGGAATTGTTCGTGGGCCGGACGGCATTTCGAGTGACCAGATCACGATGGCCTGTTCTGAGCAGCGCGCAGCCAGGAGACTTGAATCGTTGTTGAACGTAAATCTATCCGAAACCGATGACACCGCCGTAAGTCTCAGCTTCTCGAACGAGCCCGTTGCGTGAATTTGTCACACCGCCAAGGCAGAATCGGACACCTTTGTGGCCAGTGTGCCGTCCGGAGCGAACTTGAACGGGTGTCCGGCAACGGCCGTGATGGACTGGCGGGTTGCCGCTTCGAAAACCGCGCTGCGAAGTTCGAGCGGATCGGTGCCCGGAACATTGGTTGTCATCGCCAGCCACCGCCCATTTGGAGAGAACTCGACCTGAACACCCCAGAACGCTTTGTGGCCCCTGAAAACGGTGCGTTCCTGTCGGGCCGATGGATTCCAGAGCTTGACCTCCCGTCGAGACTGGAAGAGGCCAGCAGTGATCCATTGGGCAAGAAGCTTACGCTTGTGACGCGCTGCGAATGTCCTCGCAGTGTATTGAGCAGGTCACCTTTTCGGGGATCCCGCGGCGGTGTTGGTCCATCAATGAGCAATCGGCTGCTCTTTGAACATCTGAACTCCATTCAATCCGAGCCGGCCGAGCTTTGACTGAAGCTCGAAACCGTGACCCGCTGCATCGCTCTCCATACGCCGCAACTCGAAAGGGCCTTCACCGAAGGGATCGCGAACGCTGTTCAAACCTGCGATGCCACGTTGTCTGTAGGCCACGGCGGCTCGCAACATGGCAAGCCGCGTCAAGGTTTCGACTTCGCGACCTCGCGCGCTTCCCACATTGGGCAAAATCAAACTGACCAACAAATTCGTGTTGCCCTCAATCAACTTCGCCGCGCGTTCGGTTACTCCGGCCAGATTTTGAGGAGAGGCCGTCGCAAGCGACTGCATAACGTCATAGAAAGGCATGACGTCACTTGTGTAAGCGATTACCCCGGCGCTTGTGCCACCCGCCGCTTGGATAATTTTCTCCGCGTCTTCGCCCTGGACGTAGCGCAGCAGTTCTGAAATTGCGGCCAAAGCTTTCTGCTCATCTCCACCGGCGGCAACCCGAAGGTCCTGTTCCCGACCGATAATCCAACCAGCAAAGGCGGTTTTCTCCATGTCCATCGCCTGGCTGACGTTGGTGCGCTTGGGAGCGCTTTCAATACCATTTACCAACGTGGCGAGAGCCTCCGGGGTGAACCGGAAAAAGTTTTCCCCGACAAATTCCACGATACGTCTTTCATAGTCTGCCTGCACCATCACGCTGACCAAAGAACCGTGCACCCCGATGTTCCGGCCCAAGATGAAAGCGGCGAGCAGGTCTTCACAGGCGTCTGGAGCGCGTCCTTGAGCCAAGGCCACTCGCGCCCGCACTTGAGCCGCTTGGAGCGCCGTACGTTTATGTACTTCCGAGATACGGGTGGGCAACCACATTTCGGGACCGAGTGCCGGGTCGGTTAACCAGTCGCAGCCCGCCTGCATCTTCGCCCCCCGCCTGATGAGCTTGAATGCTTCATCAAAGCGTGCCGCTAATGCGGCCAACTCGCCAAAGGTCATCCCTCTGCCGTCCACGAGAGTTCTGGCCTCCTTGTCGCTAAGGCTGGGAAAGGCGTTGAACGCTTGCCAGTAGAGCAGTGCCGTCTCGTGTGCTTCCGCTTGCATACGGCCTGTTTCAGCCTCCCGGCGCAAGGCGCTCTGCGTTGCTTCGGCCGCGAGAGCGCGCCTGTGCGCTTGCCTTTCCTTGAAATACATCCGGCTTGAAACGCCCAACCCAAGAATGAGCGCCGCAGCTACGGACGTTGCTGCAAAGAACGTGAGTTTGTTCCGCCGAACCAGTTTCTGAAAGCGATAGAAATTACTCGGCGGACCGGCGACGACCGGTTCGTTGCTCAGGTGCCGCTCAATGTCTCGCGCCAAGCCGTTTGCAGTCTCGTAACGGCGCGCGCGGTCCTTCTCCAGGCACTTCATCACGATCCAATCAAGGTCGCCGCGTAGGAGGTGGATGAGTTCTTTGAGCCGTTGAGAGTTCAGGGTTGAGGGTATCGTGGTAGGGCGCGGCACTCCGTGCGCGCCGGATTTGGGAGGAACAGTTTGCTGCGGCGGCGCGCACGGACTGGCACGCCCTACCTTGTCGGCGGCCGTCAGCTCTTGGGTTCGCCGTGTGCTCGGTTTGACCGGTTCGACTTCCCGAATCGTGCGGCGCATTTCCTCCAGGCCGGCCGCCAGCAACTCTTTCGCGTCGAATGGCGTTTTGCCGGTCAGTAATTCATAGAGCAGCACGCCCAAGCTGTAGATGTCGCTGCGCGTATCCACATCCAGACCGCCCAATTGAGCCTGCTCCGGGCTCATGTAAACCTTGGGCACTGCGGTTCCATCTTGCGTCGTCACCAGCACGTTCGACGGTTTGATGTCGCGGTGAATGATTCCTTTCTGGTGCGCGTGCTGGATCGCGCGACAGACCTGGATGAACAAGTCCAGCCGCTGCCGCGTCGTGAGTTGGTTCTGGTCGCAGTAATCGGTGATCTTGATGCCGCCCACCAATTCCATGACGAAATAGGGCCGACCGGCGGATGTGACGAGTGGCGAGTGGCGAGTGGCGAGTAGAGCAGTCTCCTCACCCTGTCCCTCTCCCCATCCGATGGGGAGAGGGTGGTCGGAGATCGGATAAGGGGTCTCGGTAATCCCAGCATCAAGAATCTTGGCGATGTTGGGATGGTCCATGAGGGCCAGCGCCTGCCGTTCGGCCTCGAACCGCGCCACCACCTGCCGCGTGTCCATGCCCAGCTTGATGACTTTGAGCGCGACCTTGCGGCGAACCGGTTCCTCCTGTTCGGCCATATACACCACGCCGCAGCCGCCGTGGCCGATTTCCTGAAGCAATCGGTAACGGCCAATGCGGTCGCCGGCTTTCTCCGTCAATGGGCGTGCAACCTCCGGCTCCTGGCTTTGGACTTTAGACTTTAGACCTTGGACTGATTCGCCGGCTGATTCCAGCCCCAAGCCGAATAAGCACTGGGCGCAAAATCCCCCCGGGCTGTCGGCCGGGATGGCCGTGCCACATTCTCTGCACGTCTTGCCTGAACTCATGGCTGTTCCTTACAAACGGAATGGCGCGGAAACCTTACAGCAAACCTCAACTTCTCATCACCGAGATGAGGTAACGAATTTCTTCTTCGACTTCGACTTCGGAGGAAACCGTCTGCCCGACCTGCTCTCGCAACAAAGCCCCGAAGCGCTGACGCAATCGGTGAATCGCAACGTCAATTGCGCCGACGCTGACCCCTCGTTTGGCCGCCAGTTCCGCGCGGGAGACGTTGCCCTGGCCTCCGGGGAGGAATCCTTGCAATTCATCGAACTGCTCGCGTCGCCCGGACGCGGAATATTCCCGCCGCAGTACGGCCATGGTCCGCTCCAAAACGGCGAAGGCCCAGCGTCGTTCGAACACTGCCTCGGGTGCCAGATGGTCGGCGGGTTCGAGCGAGTAGCGCGTTTCTGCATCGACCCTGTCCAGAGAAACCAGCGGTTGACCCCGACCGCGGCGTTGGGCATGCGCCCGTTCGCGCTCGTTGGCGAGAAAGTTCTTCAGGCACACGAGAAGAAAAGAACGGAACTTCCCGGCCGCGGGCTGCACGCTTCCGAGGGCGTGTCGTTCCAGGAAACGAAAGAAGAACTCCTGCGTCAGGTCTTCGGCTTCATGGGGGCTTGAGCATTGGTGCCGGATGAAGGCATAGAGCGGATACCAATAGGTCGAGCACAAGCTGGCCAGCGCCTCCCGCGCGACCGTGCCGTCCTTGTCGCGAGCCGCCAGCACCATGGTCCAGTGCGTCGTGTGGAAGCCCGCATCCTGCGCAACACCGGCGTTCCAGGCTCCCTCGGCCGCGGGCATCCCCGGCAGACGAAATTGAGGTGCCGCTGGGGCAGGCTTGTTCGAACCAGGGAACGGCAATTGCATATCGGGGTGGCAATGTGCTCTCTTGTGTAGTGGGAGCATGAACGAATGGTAAAAGCTGGTCAAGGTAAAACCGGCTGGAACCGGGGCTGACCTCCGCGGGTGGGTTGACAGCACCTGGGAATCTGATAATCTGATTTTGTGAAAAAGACGACCATCAGCGTCACGGAAGCGGCGCGGAATTTCGCCGATTGCGTCAACCGCGCTCACTACCAAAACGTGACTTTTGTGCTTATCAAGAACGGCGTGCCGGTCGCCCGGCTTGTGCCCGACAACGAGAAGGTCTGCACTGGGCGTGATTTGGTCGAAGCCTTGGACAGAACCGAACTGACTGCCGAGGATGCCAAGGCGTGGCGCCGCGACCTTCAAGCCGCGCGCAAGACCCTTAAAGCCCCGGCTGACAAATGGCGATAGTTCTCGACGCCGACGTTCTCATTCGCGGCGAAAAGGGTTCCTTCGATCTGAAGAACTGGTTGGCCACTCGCTCCGATGATCAATTTGAAGTTGCGGCCATCACGGTAGCCGAACTTTGGCACGGCGTGGAACGGGCGACGGCGCCGTACAGAGCCAGACGCCAGCAATACCTCGAGGCCGTCCTGGCTCCGCTTCCAATTATTCCCTATACGGAGCAGACTGCTCGCGAACACGCGCGGATATGGGCGGAACTGGAAGCGGCGGGGAAGATGATCGGCTATTACGAAATCATCGTGGCGGCGACGGCATTGGAGCGCGGCAGCGACGTGGCGTCATTCAACCGAAAACACTTCGATCTGGTGAATGGGTTGAATGTCATTGAGCCAACTTGAGCAACGTAATTGGGTTCGCGGCGGCAGTTACGTTCGCGACCTCGCAACGCACTACACGCGCAGATCAGAAATTCAGATTGTATATCGCTTTTGTATACGGTTTGCGTTTTTTGGGGCAAAAAGAGGCCAAGCGCGGCAAACGCCAAATCGCGGAAAACGTTGCAACCGCAAGGGGAATCCAACCGAGCACCACCGGGCAAAGCTCCTTTTCTGAATTACAAAACCGTTGCTCTACCACTGAGCTACGCTGGCGCTCCGAAGAGAGTAAATCCGCTATCCCGCCAATCGTCAACGAACCCTTTTGCACGCCATCTGTAATCCCTCGCGCTCACTCCAACGGGCCAGGAGCTTTTCGGGTTCATCCGACCTTTCTTTGAAAACAAAATTTCCGAAACACTTATCAGCTTGCCTGGCAACGAAGGAATCGCGAAACATTTCCAGGCGGGATTGGCCAGGCGCGGAATTGTCTGGCCAGTGGGAATCGACCCCGCATCCCTGTCTCGAAGTTGGACGACTTTGCCCCAGTAATAGTCGGCGTGTTGTGGCCCGGCGAGGGAACAGCCTTGACCGAAGCCTTTCTTGTGGAGTTTGGCCGGCGAGCACAGCAGTTGCTCACTTGATCCGGCGTCCAAGGTTTCGTTGAGTAGTACTTGCAATTGAAAATTGGAAAATATAAAAGCGATTCATGGCGTTGCCATTTCTCAGCAGCCAGGCCAGACGACTGGACCAGATAACCGCCATCGACTTGGGCGCGCGTACTACCAAAGCTGTCCAGCTTCAACGCAAAGGCGAAGGTTTAAATTTTCTAGGCTACGCACTACAGGATGCGCCGGCTTATGAGAAAGGTTTGTCACCCCAGTTGCTGGGCGAACATCTGGGAGCCATCAATCAAACCCTGGGCGGCCGCGCCAAGCAGGTGGTGCTGGCGGTCGGCGTGGGCGAATCGATGGTGCGCCACGCAGAATTGCCGGCGGTGCCGGTAGCCGACATGCGCACGATGCTGAAGTTCAATTCCAAGAATTATCTCCAGCAGGACCTCCCGGATCATGTGTTTGATTGTTACGTCATTCCGCCCCGGTCCGGCGCGAAGCCCGAGGCTCCGAAAGTCGGGCAAAAGTGCCGGGTTCTCGTTGGCGGCGCAAAAAAACAACTCATTGACGACTTGCAGGTGGCCGCGAAAAACACCGGCTTGATTCCCGAACAAATCGTTCCCAGCCTGATTGGCCCGCCGAACGCCTTCGAAATGGCCAACCAGGATGTTTTCAACAAGGAAGTGATTGCTCTCGTGGACGTCGGCTTCAAACATTCCTCGATCAGCATTTTGTTGAACGGGGAATTGATGCTCAGCCGCGTGGTCGGAATCGGCGGCGACCGATTGACCAACGGTGTTGCCGAGGCGTTGGGTGTCAGCTACGCAGAAGCCGAGGGCATCAAAGTCGGCCTGCCCGACGAGGTTCAATCCACCATGGTAACGTTGCTGGCACCGTTGGACCGCGAACTGCGCGCGTCCATAGATTTCTTCGAGCACCAGCAGCATGGCGTTGCCTCCGCAGCAAATGGCCGAAGTGGAACAAATCGCCCCGCAGCTTGCTGTGGCCATCGGAGCAGCGCTGTCCGTATTGTAAGACTTATGCCGATCCGCCTTAACCTTCTGGCTGAGCAACAGGCCGCGGAGGACTTGCGACGACGTGACCCCGTCAAGCGCGACATTTGGGTGGCCGGATTGATTGTCGGCGTGATGGTGATCTGGAGCTGTCGCCTGCAAATCAAATTGATGGGCGCGATGAGCGAGGTCAACCGGTACGAATCCCAATGGAAAAAACTGGAGCCGGACTACAACAAAGTCACCGCGAACTTCGAGAAAGCCGCGGATGCCGAGAGCAAGTGGGCGGCTTTGCAGGCCCTTGCCACCAACCGTTTCCTTTGGGCCGCCCCGCTCAACGCCTTGCAGTATGTCATTGCCAAGGTTGATGACGTCCAGGTATTGCGACTGAACACGGAACAGACTTACGCAATCACTGAAGGCGTCAAACCCTCCACCAATTCCCTTGGCGCTGTCAGCCGCGGGAGACCGCCCACTTCGCGGGAAAGAATAGTGCTTACGATCGACGCCAAGGACTCGTCCAAACGTCCTGGCGATCAGATTTTCAAGCTGCAGGGTGCGATCAACGATTACCCCCAATTTAAGACCAATCTGCAAAAAGCAGAGCTGATGATCAAATCGTCGGAACAGGCCGACCTGCACAATCCGGCAAGACGTTTCGTTACGTTCACGCTCGAATGCCGATACGCGGAAAAAACACGTTAAGATGATCAGGCTTTCCAAAGAAAAACGCGACAAGCTGATCCTGGTGTCGATTGGGACTGTCGCGATTATCGCCGGTCTGTGGTTGGGGGTCATCAGAACGCGGGGCGAACAGATTGGCCTAAGCCAAACCAAACTCGAGAAAGCGATGGAAAAATTGGAAAAAGCCAAGAAGATGGTCAGTCGGGCTGCGCAAGCAGAAGCTGACATGGAAGCCGCGAGCACGAAGCTCAACGCAATCGAAGACGCCATGGCGTCCGGAGACCTGTATTCGTGGGCTCTTCTGTTGATGGAAAAGGCCAGTGTCGGCCAGGAAATCAAGGTCATCGATGTGACCCGACCTGGAAAGGGAGACGTCGGCCTGCTGGCCCAGTTCCCTTATGCGGCCGTGAATTTCACCGTCCGCGGCAATGCTTACTACCACGACTTTGGAAAATTTGTAGCTGACTTCGAAAACAGATTCCCTTACTTTCGCGTTCAGAACCTTTCCTTAACGGCTGGTTCTGAAGGGACTGCGGGAGCGGATAGCTCAGGCTCCCGAGCGGGAGAAGAAAAGTTGTCCTTTAAGATGGACATTGTCGCCCTGGTCAGACCAAACCTTTAAAGCCGATGTTTTTGATCCGTTTATCAGCCACTCAATGCCGCTCGATCCGGTTCAGAGCGGGGGGGCTGGCTTTGGCTGGTTGGCTCGGTTTAGTGACGTTGGCTCAAGGGGCCGAAACCAACCGTCCTCCAGCCGAGGTGGTGATCCCCAAATCCATTTTTGTTTCGGAGGGCGATGTTGGCAAAGACCCGTTTTTCCCAAACTCAACGCGAATGAAGCGGAGAGCGCCTGAGGATACGGTCAAGAAACCAGCGCCGCAGGATCTTTCACAACTTTTGGCGCTCAAAGGGATTACCGGCCCCCCGGAAAAACGAATCGCCTTGATCAACAACGTCCCCTTTGCCAAAGACGAGGAAGGAGAAGTGAAAGCAGGAAACGGCAAAGTAAAGATTCGCGTGCTGGAAATTGGTGACAAGTCAGTCACCGTCAGCATTGCCGGCACAGCGGCGCCCAAAGAGTTGCTTTTGCAGGAAACACTGCTTCCGATCAACAAATGACCCAACAGATCACAACAGGTCTATGGAGACGTTACCCGCAACGGGGGGGGGGAGGAAGTTGCGGTCAACAACACGGTAAGAACAACGATGAAATGTCAGTCAGTCAACCTAACCACTAAATGAAAACCAAACTCGTCACCCTGCTACTCGTTGGGCTGAATGCCGGTCTTTCGGTCGGCCTGGCCCAAAACAAACCTGCATCGGACGAAAAAGTCCAAAAGCTGTATAACCAGTCGGCGGCCGAAGCCAAGCCGGCAGCTCCAACCGAGGGGGCCCCTGCAGAATCAACCGGCGACGTTCTGCCGATCGTTTCATTCGAGGACGCCCCTTTGGTGGACGTCATCAAAACCCTGGCACGCCAGGCCAACCTGAATATTGTCTTTGATCCGCGCGTGACAGAACTCGGCCCGGATGGCAAACCGAAACTGCCGCCTGTGACCATCCGCCTGGAGAATGTGACCGCGCAGAACGTTCTCGAAGCCGTGCTGAACAACAACAGCCTCCGGCTGGAGAAGGATCCCAAGACCAAAATTTCCCGTATCACCATGAAAGGCGCGGAGGCCGAACCATTGGTTACCAAGGTTTATCAGCTCAAATACACCAGCCCATCGAACCTCGTTGCCATTATTACGCCGAGTTTCACCAGCCCCCGCAGCAAGGCCATTCCCGATAGCCGCACGAGCCAACTTATCGTGTTTGCCACGGAAAAAGAACTGCTCGAACTCGATCCCTTGATCGACAAGCTGGATACGGCCACCAAACAGGTGCTCATTGAAGCCCGCATCTACGAAACGACCCGAAAACCGAGCAGCTTGAAAGGGATCAATTGGGAAGGAACGTTCGGCGCGCAGAGCTTCGCCTTCGGCAACAACGTGGACGGGGGACAGGGAAATCGCTATTCCACAGACGTATCGTTTGTCACCAACTCAGCATTTGGCGGATGGATAGAAAAGATAACCTACGGTCCCAACAATCCCCTGCACCAGCCCGGGCTCCTGGCTGACACGGCCCGCGGCCTCAATCCCAAAGCAGCCTTTTTGGACGCCGACGGCGTGAGGGGCGTTTTTTCCTGGTTTAACAAAGATGACCAGACTGAATTGCTTTCCACGCCAAGGACCGTCACCCTGGATAATCAGGCGGCTGTTCTGAACGTCAGCGAGGCATTTCCCGTCTTTAAGGTGACTTCCGGCGGCACTCAAACCGGTCCAACGGTTGATATCAGTTATACAAACATCGGAACCATTCTGACGGTGACCCCTCGCATCTCCGCCAGCGACAGAGTCCAGCTCAAGGTCGTTCCGGAAGTGTCCGCGCTCGACGGGGTGGACACTCAATCTGTCCCCACCAGCGGCGGGGGCGGCACGGCTCAGGTTTCGGCAAACAGATACTCCATCCGGAAGATTGAAACTCAAGTGCTCATCCCCAGTGGGAACACGCTGGTGATGGGTGGATTGATGAGCGATAACATCACTCAAGGTCGGACGAAAGTGCCGATCCTGGGTGATCTGCCCGGCTTGGGTTTTGCCTTCCGCAGCAGCAGCAAGATCCGGGACAAGCGCAATCTGATTCTCTTTGTGACACCGACCATCGTCACGGAGGATGACTTTCAGGTTACGCCAACCGACTACCTGAAGAGAAAGCCGAATCCTGACAAACCGGACAGCGACGAAGGACCGTTCACGAACCCCCTGCTGGACAGCGCAATACCGCACGACTGGAGCAAGCCGGTCTATTGATAGGGCACTGACTGAAATTTCGCGCATAGCGCCCGTCTTTGACGGGCGCTTTTTTGTTATTTGATCGAAAGTTCCTGCTTGATGCCGAACTTTTCGACGCGTTTTCGCAGCGTAGCGCGCGTGATGCCCAACAGCTTCGCCGCCTGCACCTGGTTACCCTTCGTTTCCGCCAGGGCCTCGATAATCAACTGCCGCTCCACGGCCGGGATCACTTTCAATTTGTCGTCCTGCCGTGCCCAGCGAAACAAAGTCCGCGCCACAATGGCCATGTCCGTCACGTCCTCAACCGCGCTTGCGCCGGCGGCACTGGCCGCTTTGGTTTGAGAAAGCTCGCTCCCCTGACCGCCCTGGCCGCGATGGCCGGCAATCTCCGGCGGCAAATCGCCCAACAGAATGGCGTCGCCTTTCGCCACGACGATGGCCCGCTGGATCACGTTCTCCAATTCACGAACGTTGCCCGGCCAGTGATATTGCTCCAGCGCCTGCACGACTTCTGGCGAGATGGATTTGGGTCGTTGACCCTGGCCCTCGGCAAACTTTCTCAAAAAATAATTCACCAGGAGTCGAATGTCTTCCCGGCGCTCGCGTAACGGCGGAACCTGAATGCGCACGACGTTCAGGCGGTAAAACAGGTCTTCGCGAAATTGCTTCGCAGCCAGCGCCTGCTCCAGCGGCTTGTTGGTCGCGGCGATGACACGGACATCCACTTTGATCGGCTGATTCCCGCCGACGCGCTCGAACGTGCCGGACTGCAGCACCCGCAAGATCCTCGTTTGCGTCGCCAGCGACATGTCGCCGATTTCGTCCAGAAAAATCGTCCCTTTGTCGCACTGTTCAAACTTGCCGATGCGCTGGCCGGTGGCGCCGGTGAACGCTCCCTTTTCGTGACCGAACAACTCGCTTTCCAGCAGATTTTCAGGAATCGCCGCGCAGTTGATGGCCAGGAACGGCCGCTGGCTGAGGCGGCTGTGATGGTAAATCGCGCGAATACATTCTGCATCGGCTCGCTGCGGCCAACGATGCCCAGATCATAATCCTCCGATTCCAGCAGCGGCTGATAGGAAACGACCTGCTTCATGTCACGCGCGGCTTTGAGCCCGGCGGCAACAAGTTGTTTCAGTTTCGGCACATCAAACGGCTTGAGCAGATAATCGTACGCGCCCAGTTTCATCGCTTCGATGGCCGTCTGTGTCGTGCCGTAAGCGGTCATCATAATCACCGGAAGTTTGGCGTCCGCCTGACGAATCCGGCGCAACGTTTCCAAGCCGTTCATTCCTCCCAGGCGCACATCCATGATGACCAGGTCGGGCCTGATCCTGGCGATCAGCTTCAGCCCTTCTTCGCCGCTGGAGGCGGCGCTCAGCTCAATCTCCGGCAAATTAAAAATCCGGCGGAAAGAATATTGTACGTCCGCTTCGTCATCGATCAGCAGCAGCCTTTCCATAACATTCAAAGACGGCGACAGGATAAACCGCTTTGCGGCAATTGCATTGAAATTCTTCCGGACGGCACCGGCGTATCTTGACACCACCACCATGCCGCTGGTCGATTCCCTCTCCCCGCGACGGAGGAGTGGGGAGAGGGAGCGGGCTTCCACGATGGTGATGGTATCGAGATGCGCCCGGACGGCACGGCCCCGAATCGAGCGCCGCCGGCTAAGACCACTAAGTCTTTTTCTTCTGTCGCCCGCTTTTGCTCGAGGAGAGCTCGCGACCCGGCGTCGCGCCTTCGCGCTGAAGGTGTCGCCTCGCCCACGCGCGCGCTTGCGGCCGTGTTTTCAATTCGTCCTGCAACTGTTTTTCGCGAACTTCCGCCAGCAACCTGCCCACCGCCGGCCCGGGTTTCATGCCCAACGCCAACAAATCCTTTCCGGACAGCAAAGGCGGACGAATGGCCGGCTGCCGCTCCAACTGTGCCGCCTGTTCGACCAGGAACTCATAATGATCCAGTCGACCATGGGATCCGAGGCAATCGAGCCGGTGCAGTTCCAACTCCAGCGCAAAGGTCGGTCGCAACAGCATCCGCCTCAAGGTGGACTTGCGCATCCGCAAAACATCTTTGAATTGCATGTGCGACTGCACGCAGACCGCGACCTCTTCGATCAGCTTGCGCGGAAAGCGCAGCCGTTCCAGCATCCCTCTCGCTATTTCGGCGCCCACATTTTCATGGCCATAAAAATGAATCTGGCGTGTATGCGGATCGCGCGACGCGGTCACCGGCTTGCCAATATCGTGCAGCAACGCAGCCCAGATCAACGACGGCGACGCCTCCGCGGGCAAATGTTCCAGAATCCGAATCAAATGGTTAAAGACCGAGCCTTCGGGGTGAAACTCCGGCGACTGCTCGCATTCAACCGTGGCCGCGATCTCCGGCAGGATTTGGGGCAACA
>QHOP01000354.1 GCA_003219345.1 Verrucomicrobiota bacterium | reverse complement strand
CGAGCGCCCGCTGTCGGCAATCTCGCTGTCGATTTCCACGCCGCGGTTGATGGGGCCTGGATGCATGATCAGCACCTCGGATTTCGTTCCACGCAGGCGCTCCTTGTTCAATCCGAACAGGCTGGTGTATTCGTGGATGCTCGGGAACATCGTCTGGCGCTGCCGCTCATGCTGAATGCGCAGCAGGTTGATGATGTCGGCATCGGCAATGGCTTCATCAACATCGTACGTCACCCGACAGCCCATCTGCTCAAAAACGCGCGGCACCAGCGTGCTGGGGCCGCAGAGCGTCACGTTCGCTCCGAGTTTGGTCAGCGCCCAAATATTTGAGCGGGCAACCCGGCTGTAGAGAATATCGCCGAGGATGGTGACGTTAAGCCCGGCGATCTTCCGTCTTCGTTCGCGAATGGTGAACGTGTCGAGCAATGCCTGCGTCGGATGCTCGTGCGCGCCGTCTCCGGCATTGATGACACTCGAGTTCAGAAAGCGCGAAAGAAAATGCGGCGCGCCTGCCGCGCTGTGGCGGATGATGATGATGTCCGCGTTCAACGCCTCGAGATTGCGGGCCGTATCCTTGAGCGTCTCGCCTTTCTTGAGCGAAGAAGCTTCGGCCGTGAAATTGATGACATCGGCGGTCAACCGAAGCGCCGCGAGCTCAAAACTGATGCGGGTGCGGGTCGAAGGCTCGATGAAAAGATTGACGACGGTTTTGCCGCGCAGGGCCGGGACTTTTTTTATGGCTCGTTCGCCGACGGCTTTAAATGCCCTCGCCGTGTCGAGCACGGTGATGATTTCCTTGGCGCTGAGCGATTCGATGTCGAGCAGATGTTTTCGGTTCCAGTTCATGGCTCTTCTCGTGATGCCTTTTCCAGATAAACCACGTCTTCGCCGTCGGTTTCCTGCAGATGCACGTTGATGCGCTCGCTGAGCGCGGTAGGCACATTCTTGCCGACGAAATCGGCTTTAATCGGAAGTTCGCGGTGGCCTCGATCAATGAGCACGGCCAATTGAATTCGCCTGGGCCGGCCGAAGTCATTAAGCGCATCGAGCGCTGCGCGCGTGGTGCGCCCGCTGAACAGCACATCATCCACCAGCACGACCGTTTTGCCGGTGATGTCGAAGGGAATCACGGTCGGATGAATTTTCGGGGCGGCTTGCTGTCCGAGGTCGTCACGGTGCATCCCGACATCCAGACTGCCGACCGGCACCGCATGTCCCCAGATGCCGCTTAAGAAATCGGCCAGCCGCTTCGCCAGATACACGCCCCCGCGCTGCACGCCGGCCAGGACGACTTCGGTGCTCACATCATTGCGCTCAGCGATCTCGTGCGCTATCCGCGCCAAGGCCCGTTGAAGGGCGGAATCACTTAAAATGACGGTCGGTTCAGACATAAAAAAATCGAACCAGGCCACCTTCAAGTGGCCTGGTTCGACGAACGGGGAAGGCCTTTTTCATGCGGTCCTTCGCGACCTCGCCGGATCGCATTAAAGGAATTCGGTGTGGCAGTCTGTTAATTGCTCTGGGTGTTTTGCGACTGTTGCGCTTGCCTGGCTTTGCGCCACTTGGAACGATGTTTGACAATCCAATCCGTCAACGCCCGTTCAAACCCGATGTCGTGGCCGGCCTTCTCCGACTCGATCCATTTGTGCTTCAAAATCTCCTCACGCTCGGCTTGGAACTCGCGGTAAAGGCTGGAGTTTTTCACCAGGTCGTTGGCCGAGGCGTCTGGTCTCTCGCTCATAGCTTGATGGTCGAACTTCTGAGTTCACCGGAATGTAACATTGGCTACCCGGTTGACAACCGAAATTTACGGACTGGCCGCACGAGGGTGCAACTTGGCACTACCACCTCCCTATCGAGTCCGGTCTGCAAGATTTCCCAAGACCCCTCACCCTGTCCCTCTCCCCATCCGATGGGGAGAGGGTGGCCTTCAGGCCGGGTGAGGGGAATACGTGCCTCACATCAGCTTGGTGGTGGTGTCGAGTTGCGCTCCCGCACGAGGTGTGAGACGTCGTGTTCGAAATGCGCCGTCAGTCCGGACATTCTCAAGCTGAGGTTGCAAACCTCGGTTTGCGCCGTGCCGGTCAAAGGGGTCCTGCGCTCGCAACCTGAAGGTCGTAGCGACGCACCGGGCGATTCTTCGTGAATGTTGGAAGTATCCGGTGAGCTGCCGGCGACTCACTCAAGGCCCTCTCGCAAAGCCTGCGCGAGTCTGATGAACGCCTGGCCGCAGGGCGCGCCAGGATCGGAAACCACCACCGGCACACCGCGGTCGCCGCCGACGCGGATTTCGGTGTAGATCGGGATTTCACCGAGGAAATGAATGTTTTGTCGCTGTGCTTCACTCTGGCCGCCGCCGTGACCAAAAATCTCGATTCGCTCGCCGTTTGGGGCGGTGAAGTAACTCATGTTCTCGACGAGGCCGAGAATCGGCACGTTGACTTTCTGGAACATGGCGATGCCTTTGCGCACGACGCCGAGCGCCGCTTCCTGGGGTGTCGTCACAATCACACCGCCAGTGAGTGGCACCGTCTGACAAAGCGAGAGCTGCGCATCTCCGGTGCCGGGAGGCAAATCGACCAGCAGATAATCGAGCTGGCCCCAGTCCACCTGCATGACGAATTGCTGGATGGTTTTCATGATCATCGGCCCGCGCCAGATCACCGGCTGATCGCCCTCAAGCAAAAAGCCCATGCTCATCAACTTCACTCCGTGATTGGCGGGCGGCACCAGCTTCTCGTCGGAACTGATCGTCGGCTTCTGGTTGATGCCCATCATCAGCGGAATGCTCGGACCGTAGATGTCGCAATCCAGCAGGCCGACTTGCGCGCCGAGATGTTTGAGCGCGCAGGCGAGATTGACGGAAACCGTGGACTTGCCGACACCGCCCTTGCCGCTGGCCACGGCGACGACGCGATTGATGCCCGGAACTTTGTTTTGATTGGCCCAAGCATTCGCGCCGGCAGCCGCCGGTTGGCCGACGGGCAACTTCACTTCCACAAACACGCGTTGCACATCCGCCAGCGGCTTAAGGGCATTTTCGCAGTCGGTTTTGATTTGTTGCGCAATCTGTGAATTGCCTCCCGTCAACTGGACCAGCACGCTCACCGCGCCGTTGCCGGCGGCGACCTGCTTCACGAGTCCAAAGGAGACGATGTCCCGCGAGTAACCGGGGTATTTCACGTGCTTCAGCGCGTTAATGACAACCTCTTCGTTCAACATAAGCAGCCTGGTGACGACCTCGCCAAAGGTTTCAATCACGTAATCGATCTCCTCCTGGCTGTTGTCGTTGCCCGGCGAGAGAATGACGTTTCCCTGCGCCAGCGAATGATCGAGACCGATGGCGATCAGCACGGGCGAGACCTTCAGTGATTTGTTCAGGCAACTCGGGCCGCTGGCCACCGCGATGCCCTGCGCGTCGAGCAGCAAGGCCAGCGCCTCGCCTTCGATGAATTCAACGCTGATGTTCAAGTTCGTGCTGATGCGCCGAGGACCAGGTTCGGGTCCGTTGAGTTTCACGCAGGGAACGTTGCCCTGGAGTCCTTCCCAAAGCCGCTTCTGCAATCTCGTCGTGTGAGAAATTCGTTGCCGCATTTCGCGCAAAGCAATTTCAGCCGCCACACCCGCGCCGACGATGGCCGGCACATTTTCCGTCCCCGCGCGCAACCCGCCTTCCTGTACGCCGCCGTGAATCAGGCTCGTCAAGCGCGCGCGCCGGTCCCGATACAGCACGCCCACGCCTTTCGGACCGTAGCAGCGATGCGGCGAAAGCGAAAGCAGCTTGACGCCCATCGCCCGCACATCAATCGGCTGCCAGCCGCCGCTCGCCACCGCGTCCGCAAACAGCGGGATTCCCTTCTCCGCGGCGATCCCGGCGATTTCAGGAATCGGTTCAATGGTCCCGAGGTCGTGGTTCACGTGATGGACGCAAACCAGAATGGTCCGGTCGGTGATCGCGTTGCGCACCTCTTGTGGATTCACCAGTCCTTCCGCGTCCACTTTCACCCGCGTGGAGGTAAACCCGTGTTTTTCCAAAAACTCGACTGAGCTAATCACCGCCGGGTGTTCGATTTCGCTGAGGACGATGTGATTGCCACGCCGTTGGTTGGCATAGGCCGTGCCCTTTACGGCGAGGTTGGCTGACTCCGTGCCGCCTGAGGTGAAGAGAATGTCGTCCGGTGATTCGGCGTTAATGAGCGACGCCACCTGCGCCCGGGCCCGTGCCAGCGCCTCTCGCGAGTGAAGCCCAAGCTGGTGCAACGACGACGGGCTGCCAAAAGCTTCGAGGAAATACCGCTTCATGGCGTCGAACACTTCCGGCAACACGGGCGTGGTCGATTGATGGTCAAGAAAGACGCGGCGCATCAGCGGTTCTTCAGTTCGTTTGCCAGCCGATAAATTAGTCGCTTCCCGGTCAAAAGTCATTCAATTCATTT
>QHOP01000099.1 GCA_003219345.1 Verrucomicrobiota bacterium | reverse complement strand
GGCGGCCGCAACTCCGATTTGTCGTTCAACCTGCTGGGCCCGGACCTCGACAAGCTTTCCGAATACGCGGACGGGGTCATCCGGCGATTGAGCTCCAACAAAGGCATCGTGGACGTGGACACGACGCTCTCGAATCGCAAACCGGAATTGCAGGTGCAGATTGACCGGCCCAAAGCCGCGCATTTCGGATTGCGCGTGACCGACATCGCCAACGCGCTGCACACGCTGGTGGGCGGCGACATCGTCGGCACTTACAAAGAAGCGGACGACCAATACGATGTCTGGTTGCGGGCCGAGGCGCACGACCGCGGCACGCAAGAGGCGTTGGGCGAAGTCATGGTGCGCGCGGGCACGGGCAGCCGCTTCCCGCTCTCGACCAACGCCAACGCTTCCGAAGCGTCGCTGGTGCAGCTCGCGAATTTCGTGAAACTGGAAGAGGCGCGCGGGCCGAATCAAATCGACCGTTTCCAACGCCAGCGGAAAGTCACCATCGTCGGCAACCTCGCCCCCGGATATCCGCTCGCCGACGCGGTGCAAAACGTCAAAGACGTCCTCAAGGAAATAAACCTTCCTCCGGAGTATCAGGTCATTTTCACCGGTCGGGCCAAACAATTGGTCGAGACGTTCCAGAATTTTCTCATCGCGTTCGGCCTGGCCATGATTTTCATGTACATGATTCTGGCGGCGCAGTTCGAGCATTTCGTTCACCCGGTCTCCATTCTGCTCGCGGTGCCGCTTTCGTTGCCGTTCGCGCTGATCACGATGATTGCGTTGCGCGAGCCGCTGAATATTTACGCGATTTTCGGATTGTTCATGCTTTTCGGCATCGTGAAGAAGAACGGCATTTTGCAGATCGATTACACGAACACGCTTCGTGCCCGCGGCCTGGACCGTGAGGAGGCGATTCTGCAGGCCAATCGCACGCGGCTGCGCCCGATTCTGATGACCACGATGATGCTGGTGGCCTCGATGATCCCGATCGCGCTGGGCACGGGGCCGGGTTCCGGCGGCCGCGCTTCCATGGCGAAGGTCATCATCGGCGGACAGATGCTTTGCCTGCTCTTGACGCTGCTGGTCACACCCATCAGTTACTCCATTTTCGATGATTGGGGCGCCGGGAGATTCTTCCTTATCCGCCGTCGCGCGAACAGAAAGGGAGCGGTCTCCGCAAGCGCAGCGCCTGTTTCGGTGCCGGTAGCGACGCGCTAGTGGCTTTATGCACCCGGAAAATATTTCTGACAATTGTTGCAGCCCTTCTCGGAATTTGTGGGGCAGGCGGTTCTGGTTTCTATTAGCTGCCGATGAAAACGGACAAATCGACTCTGGTTGAAGAACAGGAGCAGGTCTTTGGCTCGGCCGAAGCGACAAAATCAGCCGGCCAGAAGCCAAAACCGAAGGCGTTGTGGCTCCTCTGGGCGGCAACCGTTGCGCTCGGCGTCCTTTGGTATCTCGGGTTGAGCTACTTCGCCGACACGTTGACGCACGAGTCAACCGATGACGCGTTCATCGATGGCCACATTGTTTCCATCGCTCCGAAAGTCTCCGGCCAGGTTTCCGCGGTTCACGTGACGGACAATCAGCTCGTGAAAAAAGGTGACCTGCTCGTCGAGATCGACCCGCGTGACTACGAGATGCGAGTGGAGCAAAAGCGCGCCTCGGCGCAGACGAGCGACGCCAATTACAAAACCGTCGTCAGCGCGTTTGAACTGATGCAAGCCAAAGTGACGACGGCCGAGGCGAGCGAGCGGCAGGCCCGCGCCCAGGCCGAAGCGTCGCAAGCCGTCGCCACGCGGGCGGCGGCCGACTTCAAACGCAGCCAGCAACTCGTCAAAGAAGGGGCGGTTTCGCAGCAGGAATTTGACAGCGCCCAGGCCGCCGCCAGGGAAGCGGGTGCCAAATGGAACGCCGACGAACAGAACGCGCTCGAAGAGGCTTCCAAGGTTGAGGAAGCGAAAGCGCAGTTGTCCGCGGCGAAGACGGTGGTGGAGATGGCCAGGGCGCAGATCAAACAGGCGCAGACTGACGTCAGCGCTGCGGAACTGGATTTGTCCTACGCGAAAATCTTCGCGCCGTGCGACGGCCAGGTGACGCGCAAAATGGCGGAAGCCGGCGCCTACGCGCAATCGGGGCAGACGTTATTGGCGATTGTGCCGAAGGAGGTCTGGGTCACCGCCAATTTCAAGGAAACGCAATTGACGCACCTGCGCGAGGGTCAGCCGGTAAACATCGAAATTGAAGCGTTCCCAGGACGGCCTTTTCGCGGACACGTGGACAGCATCCAGGCCGGCAGCGGCTCGCGCTTCAGCCTCTTGCCACCGGAAAACGCCGTCGGCAACTTCGTGAAAGTGGTCCAACGCGTTCCGGTGAAGATTGTGTTCGACGATCCCATCGACGGGGCACAGGTGGTGGGTCCGGGCATGTCGGTATTTCCGAGCGTGCGAGTAAAGGATTACGCGGTGCCTCAATGGGTTTTGGCGTTCGTCGCGGCCGTCCTGGCCGCGGGCGCCGCCCGGGTCCTGAAGCAGGTCCTGGCCAGGGTTGGAAACCGGCCGAAGCAGTAACTGACGAAGCAACCGGATCATGGCAGAACAGGAGCAGTTATGGCGACCGCGGCATAACCCGTGGCTGATCGCTGTCGCGGTCATGGCGGCCACTTTCATGGAGGTCCTCGACACCTCGGTGGCGAACGTGGCCTTGCCGCACATCGCCGGAAATCTTTCAGCAACGACCGAAGAAGCGACCTGGGTGTTGACGAGCTACCTGGTGTCGAACGCCATCATTCTGCCCATTACCGGCTGGCTGGGAAATTATTTTGGCCGCAAACGGCTGCTGGTGATCTGCATCTTCCTGTTCACGCTGGCTTCAATGCTCTGCGGCACGGCCGCCAGTCTTGGGTTCCTGATCTTTGCCCGCGTTTTTCAAGGCGCCGGCGGCGGTGCGATGCTGCCGATTTCACAGGCTGTGTTGCTGGAAAGTTTCCCACCGGCCAGGCGCGGCGCAGCCATGGCGGTCTTCGCGATGGGCGTCGTTGTGGCGCCGATTCTGGGTCCGACGCTCGGCGGGTGGATCACCGACAACTACTCGTGGCGCTGGATTTTCTACATCAATCTGCCGGTCGGCCTGTTCGCGATGGGCATGGCGCAAGGGCTGGTGGAGGATCCGCCCTACATCAAGCGCAACCGGGCTGCGCGGATTGATTTCGTCGGCTTTTCGCTGCTGGCGGTGTGGCTGGCCACGCTGCAGGTCATTCTCGACAAAGGCCAGCAGAAAGACTGGTTTGAATCGCGCTGGATTTGCTGGCTCACGGCGATCTCCACGGTTTCCATGATTACTTTCATTGTCCGGGAATTCATCGCCGGGCATCCGATTGTGGACCTGCGCATCCTCGGCAACCGCAATTTTACCATCGGCCTGATGCTGATGACGCTGGTGGGCGGCGTGCTGTACGGGACGACGGCTGCGTTGCCGATTTTTCTGCAAACTTTGATGGGCTATCCGGCGCTGCAAAGCGGCTATGCCTTGAGTCCGCGCGGCATCGGCGCCTTTATCACCACGTTCATCATCGGACGTCTGGTGGGACGCGTTCGCAATCGCTGGCTGATGTCGATTGGTTTCAGTCTGCTGGCCATCTCCTCCTTTTGGCTCGGACGCATTAACATGGAGATGGGCATGCCGAGTGTCGTCTGGCCGAGCGTGCTCAATGGCGTGGCCATCAGTTTTATTTTCGTGCCGCTCACGACGGCGACCATGGGCCATCTGCGCCAGGAACAAATGGGCAATGCCACCGGGCTCTTCAATCTGATGCGCAACCTCGGCGGCAGCGTCGGGATCGCGTTTGTGACGACCATGCTCGAGCGTGGCGCTCAGGCGCACCAGTCGCTCATGGTATCGCACCTGACGGCTTACGATCCCGCGTTTGTGCAGCGGCTGGCCGCGACGAAGGCGGCGGTGGCGGCGCAGAACGGTGCGGTCGCTGCCGTGACGCAGGCCTACAGTTTGATTTACGACAAACTGATCCAGCAGGCGAAACTCTGGGCATTTGTCGATAACTTCCGGCTTTTCGGCGCCATTTGCCTCACCTGTATTCCGCTGATTTTTCTGTTCAAGAAGGTCAAACGTGGCGGACCGAAGGTCGCGGCGCACTGAGCCAGGCGGCGGTTGAGGTCGCCTCAAAGCGCGTCTGAAAAATCGTAGCCGCCGACGTCAGGAGGCGGATGCCCGCGTAAACGGCCGGAGATGTCCGCCTCGTTACCTCGGCGGCTACGAGAACACGGCGGCTACGAGAACACACGTTTCAAATACTCCAGGCTCTTCCTGGCAATGATTTCCGCGCCGTCATCGAAATTGAATACTTCGACCGAGACGCAACCGTCGTAGCCGACTTCCTTCAACGCGGCGGCAATCGGCTTGAAGTCCACGTTGCCGAAGCCGGGGCCTTTGAGATTCCTGTCGTTGGCGTGGAAGTAGCCGAAGTGCGGCCACGAGTCGCGGATGATTTGCGGGATGGGCTTGGGTTCCGCGCACATCGCTTTCACGTCGAGAAGGATTTTGAAATGCGGCGAGTTGAACTGCTGCACAAACTGGATCGCTTCGGCAGCGGTGTTGATGAAATTGGTTTCCGCGGCTGACAACGGCTCGAAGCAAATCGTTATATCTCGATTTTCGGCTTGCTTAACCGGTTCTCCAAACGCAGCCGTTGCCCAATCCCACGCTGCTTTGGGCGTGACGCCGTCCAGAATGTTTCGCTGTTTGGGCGAACCGAACACGATGATCTTGCCGTCGAGATCGCCGCAGAAATCGACCAGATCGCAGAGGTATTTCGACGTCTTCGCGCGAACCGCTGCATCGGGATGGGTCAGGTGCAAGCCTTCCGTCTGCGCCAGCACCCAATGAATGCCGGAGATGGCGATGCCGGCGCGTGCCGCCAGGTCGCGAATCTTTTGTCGTTCGCTCGCGGAAATGTCGGTGACGTATTGGGCCACGGTGAACGGGGCGATTTCGACCGCGTCGTAGCCGACCTTGGCGGAGCAGGAAAAGGCGTCTTCAAGTTTCCATCCCTGAAAAATCTCGTTGCAGATGGCAAACTTCATTGCAGACGTTGTAGTCGGAGCGCCGAACGCCGTCGAGTCCTGACTTCTAACTTGTAGCCACCGAGGTAACGAGGTGGAAAAATCCAGTCGCACAGGTTTCCGCCTCCTTACCTCGGCGGCTACGTGGCGAAGGGCCGCGCGGACACTCGCCCTGCCGAATTTTGGTGAGAGAGAAAAATTTCACGCCAAATGCGTGAAAATCACGCGCCGAAGCGAAACTCGGCTCGGCTCAACGGCTCGTTGAAAAACGCCTGATTTCGTAGCAGCCGACGTCAGGAGGCTCAATTTGCTTTGGAAACCACGAATTATTTCAGAACCTCCTGACGTCGGCTGCTACTTTTTAGCGGCATGTTAAGGTTGAATCGTGGCGGCATTGCTTCTGCTAAACTGACCTGAGCGATTCAGTTCTTTTGGGGAGCACACGCGCCCGCGCGTGTTCCTACCGGCGCCCCCGCCGGTCGGCAAACGGTCGGGATATTCGCGCGCTCCGAAGTGCCGGGCGGGGCGCCCGGCACGGCACCCGAGGCGGGTGCGCTCCCCGAATCGAACAGAATCGTTCCGACTCAGTGACCGGATGGAGCGCAAATGATGACGCCACTTGATCTTCAGCGCTTCACGAGCCTGGCGCCAGTTGAATTGTTGTTCGCGGCGCTGGCCGTTTCGGCGGTGGTATGGCCGGCGTTCTTGCGGCGCAGGCAATCGGCCGGTTCGCCGGTGGTGGAAGCTTTGTTGCAGCGCGTGCACGAGTTGAGGCAAGCGCGTTTTCCCGCCCGCTACGCGCGCTTCAGAAAGGCTAAAGCGCGGGCGAAATTGGTGGAGGAAGCGCGCGAACGAATCAAACGCGAAAGGGAATTTCTTCGACGACGTTCGTGAATCAGCTTTCGTCCAACACATGCCTGCCATTTGCACAAACAGAAAATTCAAGGCGCTGACCCTGGTGGAAATGTTGGTCGTGATCGCAGTGATCGGGGTGTTGTTCGCGGTATTCATAAATGCGGTGTCGCACCATCGGTTCAGACCTACATGGGTTAAATGCACCAACAACCTTAAAGCAATCGGATTTTCCTTCCGCATCTTTGCCAACGACCACGGCGATGCGTTTCCGATGGGTGTTTCGACCATCAAGGGTGGCTCGATGGAATACGTCACCACCGACGAGGTCTTTCGGCATTTTCGGGCGATGTCGAATGAACTGAGCATGCCGAAGGTCCTGGTCTGTCCGGCGGACAATCGGAAGGCCGCGCTCAGTTTTGCCGTTCTGAGCAACACCAACATCAGTTACTTCCTAGGGGCAAATGTGGCCGATACGTTGCCACAATCTTTGCTGGCAGGTGATCGCAACTTGACGACCAACAGTGTCCCGGTCGGCGCGGGTCTCCTTGACCTGACGACGAATGTGACCGTCGGCTGGACGGCGGCCCTGCACAAACACTCGGGCAACGTGGTCTTGGGTGACGGCAGTGTGCAACAATTTACAAACGCACGCCTGCAGGAACAGTCCGCTCATTCCGGCGTCGCGACAAACCGGCTCTTGATTCCTTGAACCGATGATTCGATTTCTTCGTTGCCATCGAGCCACCGCCTTCACCTTGCTCGAACTGCTGGTGGTCATCGCCATCATTACCATTGTGGCGGCGCTGTTGCTTCCGGCGCTGGCGAAGACGAAAGCGAAGGCGAATCGCATCCAATGCTTGAACAACTTGAAACAAATCGGCGTGGGGTCCCACCTGTTCGCCAACGAACACGGCGACAAGTTTCCGGCGCAGATTTCCACGAATCAGGGCGGCTCGCTCGAATACAACCAGTCGGCGCCGAACGTGGCCGATTTGTTTTTCTTTTCCTCCCGGAATTTTCAGGCGATGTCCAATGAGCTGGTCACGCCGAAAATCCTGGTTTGCCATTCGGACCAGCGGTCGGCAGCCACCAACTTTGCAACGCTCAAGGACGAAAACGTCAGTTACTTCACCGGGCTCAGGGCGGACCCCGGCAAGCCGAACTCGATTCTGGCGGGGGACTGGAACCTGACGAATTCGATGACCCGGCTTACGAATACGACCGGCGGGGCAGAATTCAATTTGATGTGGACAAAACAGGTTCATGAACAGCGGGGAAATGTTCTTTTCGCAGACGGACGCGTGGAGTTGCTGAAGAGCTTTTCGATGAGCAGAACAGTGGCCGCCCCGCCCGGACAGGCAGCGCCAGGTCCAACACCGGGCGGCGGACCGGGATCGCAAGGCAGCCCTGAGCCGCGCGTGAAGGTCCCTGAAAAGCCGGAGCGACCGCAAACGGCAGCGCGGGTAGCCCCGAAATCTGCCGACCGTGTTTCGGCTCGATCAGTCGAGATAACCGTTGCGTCCAGGCCCGAGTCCATTTCTACGAACGCGCCGGTAGCAGCCGTCCCGGATGAGGTTCGGACCGACTCCTGGGACACGGAAAATTTTCGATTCGTGCTGGCGGTGGCCGAGGCGGGATATTTTCTGTTGCTGCTCATCGCGATCCTTTTGTTACTTCTGTATTTCCTCAAGAAACGTCGGCAACAGGCGCAAAATCAGGACTGAAAAGCGCGTGGTTGAGCAATCGGCTGGCAGGTCTTAGAATTCGCGCGTGAAACTTTTCTACACCGGGCCGGTGATCAATACGGAGATGCTCGTGACGATGCTTGAAAAAAACGGCATCCAGGCGACGCAGGAATACGTCGATCCCAACCTGTCCGATGACGGCGATTTGAATCGTCCGGCCAGGGTGCTCGTGCCGGACGAGGATTACGACCGCGCGTATCAGTTGTTTTATGCGGAGCGCGAGGACGAACTGTAAGAAGTGCGGAGCGCGGAATGCGGAACGCGGAGTGTGGACTGCAGAGTTGGGCGGCTTGGAGCCCATTTTGGCAATGCTATCCCGCAGCGCGGGTGGTCCCTCGCCCGTAGCACTCGGCCGACACGAAGTCCAGGAAAACTTCAGGCGCCAAGATCGAGGTCAATGCGCTGCGAGCCGAGACGGCTCGCGCTCCGCAGCAGTGCATGGATACGTCGGGTCCCTTGGGATGGCCGCGCCAGCCTTGACCTTCGAAATGCTGCGCGCTAGCCTGCCACCATGAAAGCTGTCGCGATGGAACCTTTAACGGTGGAGGATTATCGGTTGCTGCCGGACGGCGGCCCGCGCTATCAGCTTATCGAAGGAGACCTGTTTATGGCGCCAGCGCCGAACCGCTACCATCAGGAGATATCAGGAAACATTTTTTTGTTGCTGGCCAAGTATCTGGAGAGGCACCCGATCGGCAAGCTCTACGCCGCGCCCTTTGACGTTTACTTCGACGAGATCAACGTGCACCAACCTGACCTGGTGTTTGTGTCGAAGAAAAACCAGTCCATTCTCACCTATGCGGGCGCGGAAGGCGCGCCGGATTTCATTGTGGAAATCCTTTCGCCGAAAACAGCCGGGCTGGACAAAAAGCCCAAGCGGCGAGTATTTGCGCGTTGTGGCGTCAAGGAGCTGTGGCTCATCGATCCTGACGCGAAGCTCGTGCACGTCTATTTCCTACAGAAGGACACCGAGCATTCTGCCGCGACTTACCAGGAGAAGGACACGTTTGCGTCGCCGCACTTTCCCGGACTGAAGATCAAAGGGGCGACGATTTTCAAAAGGTAGTCGGTCGCCGCCTTCCTCGGTATAGCCCAATTGCCAAAAGAAATTTCCGAAATGAAACCGATTGTCGAATGTCCAACGGCTCCCCTCACCCTACCCTCTCCCCTCATCGGATGAGGGGAGAGGGTGGCTTTAGCCGGGTGAGGGGAGTGCTCGCGCACAAAATTGATTGGAAATGACTTCTGGCAACGCGCATGCGACCAAAGAGTCACGGGACGGGTTCGGCGATGTCCTCTTTCAAAAGCGCCTCGGCGTGTTTGCGGGCGGCGGCGGATTGGCCGCCAAGCATCCGAGCCAACTCGGTCACACGCTCCTTGCTTTCGAGGAGGCGGATGTTCGTGACTGTGCGGAGGTGTTTCGTTTCTTTGGTGACGACGTAGTGCGCCGAGGCGCAGGCGGCGACGGGCGCGAGATGAGTGATGCAGAGGACCTGTCGGTGCTCCCCGAGCCGGCGCATCTTGCCGCCGACGGCATTGGCCGTTTCGCCGCCGACGTTGGCGTCCACCTCATCGAAGACGAGCACGGGAATGTCGTCCTGGGCGGCGAGCACGGTTTTCAATGCCAACATGACGCGAGCGATTTCGCCCGACGAGGCAATGACGCGGAGCGGACGGGCCGGTTCGCCGGGGTTGGGAGCGAACTGGAATTGGACCTCGTCAAAACCAGTCGATTGCGGAGTGCGGAGTGCGGAGTGCGGAGCGGCAACGGCCACGTCGAAGTGGCTCTGCGTGAAGCCGAGGTCAGCGAGTTGTTTGTCCACGGTCCTGCTGAGTTTCGGAATGAGCTTGCGGCGTTGCGCGGAGAGTTCCTCACCGACGCGCTTGAGTTCGGCGTCGATTTTCGAGAGGTCTGAGTTGATCCGCTCCAGTTCGGCGTCGCGTTGTTCGAGGCTTTGCAGTTTCTGCCGTGCCTGTTCGCCGAATTCAACAACATCGGCCACGGTCGCGCCGTATTTGCGCCGGAGCGATTGAATGAGATTGAGCCGTTCTTCGAGCGATTGCAGGCGGGCCGGGTCGCTGTCCAGCTTGTCGGCGTAATGCGAAAGGTCGCTCTGCAGGTCGCGGAGAAAGGAGAGCGCCTGTTCGTGCAGCGAGAGCAGGCAAACAGCGTCGGGATCGAGCCGCTTCAACTCCTGCAGCGCGCGGCCCAGCGCGCCGGCCTGGACGGCGAGTGAACTGTCGTCTTCGCTCAGCAATCGCAGCGCGCCCTGGCTCAGTTCGAGCAGTTTGGCGGCGTTGCTGGCCAGGCGGTGCTCCCGTTCGAGTTCCGCTTCCTCGCCGGGGCGAAGGTTGGCGGCGGCGATTTCGCTGACTTGATGGCGAAGCAGGTCGAGTTGTTGTGCGTAGGTTTTTTCGTCCACGATCAACGATGCTTTTTCCGCCTCCAGCGCAGCGCGGCGTCGGACGAGTTCTGCGAAGCTGTCGCGCAGGGAATCAAGACCGCCGAACGCGTCGAGGATGGCCAATTGCCTTGCGGAATGGAGCAGCGACTGGTGATCGTGCGGGCCGTGGATGTCCACGAGCCATTCGCCGAGCGCGGCGAGAACGTTCGACGTCGTGGGCGAGCCGTTGACGAACTGCCGGTTGGCGCCGGTTGCGGTGAAAGTGCGTTTGAGCACGAGCTGATTGTTTTCGCACGGCTCCAGCCCGGTTCCTGCGAGAAAAGCTTTGAGCGGTGCGCGGAGTTTGGAGATGTCGAAGATTGCTTCCACTGTGCAACTGTCGTTGCCGCCGCGGATGAGCGTGCGGTCGGCGCGCTCGCCCAGCACAAGGTTGAGCGCGCCGATCAGAATCGATTTCCCGGCGCCGGTTTCGCCGGTGATGGCGTTGTAGCCAGGATGAAGCTCGAGCGTCAGGTCAGCGACCAGGGCGAGGTTCTTGATGCGCAGCGTCGTCAGCACCGCAAAAGTGTTCGCGTTGAATGTGGCGATTATGTTATCGTTCGGCAAAAGATTTTTGGCAGAATTGACATAGCAAACGGAACAAAAATATGAATCCTGTATCAGTTCAATCACGAATAGACACGAATGAGCGCGAATCGAAATCCCAGAGCGGCGGAACCGTGTCATTCGCGTGTATTCGTGTTGATTTGTGGTTTCTTAACGCCTCGTTGCTGCGTTGTTGATTTCGTCGGGAATTCCAATGGCTTTCAGCTTCATTTTCCTCGGTTCGGGAACATCGCAGGGCGTGCCGGTCATCGGCAAGGAATACCCGCCGGAATTTCTGACGAATCCGAAAAATCACCGGACGCGCCCCTCTGTCTTTGTGGCGACGGAAAAGGCAAAGATTATTGTCGATACCACGCCGGAATTTCGGTTTCAATGCCTGCGTGAAAAAATCAACTGGCTCGACGCGGTGATTTTCACTCACTCGCACGCGGACCACATCATGGGGCTGGATGATTGCCGTCGGTTTTGCGATCTACGGGGCGGCAGCCTGCCGATTTACGCCAGCCCGGCGACGATGCGGGACCTGAAACGCGTCTTCGCGTACGCTTTTCACGATGGTCCGTGGCCGAAAGGATATTTCATTCCCGAACCGCACGTGATCGACGGACCGTTTGTGGTTGGCGATCTGGAAATCAGGCCCTTAGCGCTGCCGCACGGCTCGATGGCGGTGAATGGCTACCTGTTCGCGCAGGGCGGTAGAAAGCGGCTGGCCTATTTGAGCGACTGCAAGGAAGTGCCGGTCGAACTTCTGGAACAAGTGCGCGGCGCGGAAGCAGTCGTTTTGGACGCGCTGCGGCGCAAGCCGCACCCCACGCACATGTGTCTGGACGAGGCTCTGACCACGGCGCGGCGGATCGGCGCGCCGCGGACTTATTTCACGCACCTGACGCATGATTACGACCACGACGTGGACCAGGCGGAAATGCCCGCCGGCATTGAACTGGCTTATGACGGGCTCAAAGTCACTTGTCAGACCTGAGGCGGGTGCGCGAAGGTGACGATGCGAATGGTGAGAATGAAGATTTTTTGGAGTTGCTGTGCCGCAACGGCAGGGCTCTGTTCGACTTCGCTCGCGGCGGGACAAGGGGACGAGGTGGTGGTGATTTACAACAGCCAGTTGCCGGAGTCGAAGGATCTGGCCATCTATTACGCCCAACGCCGCGAAGTGCCGACGAACCAGGTCCTGGGCTTCGACCTGCCAACCGCGGAAGCGATCACGCGCGCGGAATTCCGTGACCGCTTGCAAAAGCCTTTGCTGAAGGCCTAAAATTCGTTACGCGACGGTTTGCTACGGCGTGCCGGTGAAGATCTTGAACGATCCCAACCTCAGCGAAGCGAGCGCTGAAAAAGTCCGCGTTGAACTGCGCCGGAACGACGCGGCGTTGGACAGCGAACTGGCGGCGCTGCCCTTGTTGCTGCGAAACCTTCCGCTGACCAGCCCGGCGCGTAATCCGGTTTACGGCGTTACGAACGCAGCGCTGATCCACCCGACCAACGGCGTGTTGGTTGTTGCACGGCTCGACGGTCCGAGCGTCGAAATCGCGCGCGGCCTGGTGGACAAGGCGATGGAGGCCGAAACGAATGGTCTCTGGGGCCGTGCGTATTTCGATCTGCGCGGACTGACCAACAGTCATTACAAACTGGGCGACGATTGGATTCGCGGCGCGGCGGAACTGATCCAACGATTTGGGTTTGAAACGATCGTTGACGACAAGCCGGACACATTTTCGGCGGCATTCCCGATGAGCCAGATCGCGTTTTACGCCGGCTGGTATGACGGACAATTTTCCGGGCCGTTCACGGCTTCAAAGGTGGATTTCATGCCTGGAGCGGTGGCCTATCATCTGCATTCGTTCAGCGCGCATGTCCTGCGGACGCGCGATCAATATTGGGTCGGGCCGTTGCTGGCCAAGGGAGCGACGGCGACCATCGGTTACGTGGAGGAACCCTACTTGGAGGGAACGATCAACGTTTCCGCGTTCTTTGCGGATTTCACTGCATTGGGCTTCAACTTCGGGGAGGCGGCCTACGCGGCGCAGCCATCCATTTCCTGGCAGACGACCGTGGTGGGGGACCCGCTCTATCGGCCGTTTGGCCGCAAGAATCCAGCCGACCATTTCGGCAAGCGGTTGCAGGAGTTGCACAGCGAATTGCTCGCGCGGAAGAGCAAATTGATCGAATGGTCTCACCTGCAAGTCGTGAACCTGAATCTCGCGCAGGGCTATCCGGCTTCCGACATGATTGGCTACCTGGAGCAGGAACCGACGACAAGGAAAAGCGCAGTGTTGCAGGAAAAGCTGGGAGACATTTTCTACTCGCGAGGAAAGCTCGCCGACGCCATTGACGCTTACGGCAAGGCGCTGAAGCTGGAGATGACGCCGCAACAGCGCATCCGGGTGATGTTGGGCCAGGCGGAACTGCTCGCGCTTTACACGAAGCGACAACAGGCTTTGGATATGTATCAGGAATTTCTGAAGGAATTTACGAATTACCCCGCTTTGTTGAGCCTCTACCAGAGGATGCTGCCGCTGGCGCAAGACCTGAACAAGACGACCGAGGTGGTCAGAATCGAAAAAGAGATCGAGCGCCTCTCGCCGCACGCGGAAAAATGAAAGGGTGCGGCCTGGACCCGCTTGTTCGCAACGCCTTCGGATCGCTATGCTCCCATTCCTTCCTCGAAGGAGCCAGCCGCCAGAGGGAAACAGAGATTGTCCCGCACGTATTGAATGCCGTTGGCGCTGGTGGCATCGAGATCGCGATAAGCGCTCTCCGCTTCCACGATGAGCGGCGCGCTTTTCCGGTCCATTGCTTCGCAATAACGCTGCGGATAGCCGATCCGCACAAGCAATTCGATGTAGCGCGTCAGATTCAGGTCGCCGGACGGCAGATCGGTGAACTGCATCGCGCGCTTTTGCCAGGCGGACTCCATCCTGCGTAGCGGCACGTCGGGACGAATAACGAAGTTCTTCACGTGACAGGCATAAACCCGCGGCCCGACTTTCAAGAAACGCGTCTCCCAGCTTTCGCCTTCCCAGCAGTGGGAGGGGTCGGCATTTACTCCAAGGCATTTGTCGCCGTCGCAAATTCCCACGAGCAGATTGAAATCGTCCGCGCACATGGCGGCGGTGCCAGGGTGAATCTCATGACAAAGATACAGGCCAAGCTTGCTGGCGTGTTGGCGAAGCTTGGCGGTCTTCTTGACAAACCGGTCCTGGCCTTCCTGGAGGAGATCGTAATCGCCGCCCGACCAGAAGCCCCACGGATAACCGGTCGCCAGTTCCCAGCCAAAAGCCGCGCCCCAAAACATCGGCACGACTTTGACGCCCAACTCGGCGCACAAATCGAGCAGGCGCAACAGATAATCCTCAGCCCACTTCTCAATTTCACCCACTGATTTCTTCGCGATGTCGCCGGGAATGAATGGGCGGATGGTCGGGGTGCCGGTCCAGGCCGTCGTGTGGACCCAGAACGGACAGTGGGCCGACACTCCGTCGAGATTCATCCTGGCCTTGGCGAAGGCGTCTGTGATTTCCTTGGCGCTCTTGAGACCTTTGTCGGACTGGAGCATGTAGTTGGACGGCTGCGCGCCGGACGCGCCCGATTTTTTCGCGTATTCGAGGAATTGCGCTAGATTTTTGGCGCCGTGTTGCGCGCCTTCGACACTGGGATGGAAACGGGTCTGAGCCATAAATGGGGTGTGTTTGATTTTGGCGCTGAGAATTACCGGGCTCGGCCGCAGAAATCAATGGGAAAGCGGCCAATACAGATGGCGGATTGTGAATTGCCGGCTGCCGAGGCAAGGTGATGACCGCACAGCAACAGGCAACCGATGGCGAACAACTGACTATGCCGGTTTTTTACGACACCCACGCTCACCTGGATTATCCCGACTTCGCCGAGGACCTGCCCCAGGTGATCGAGCGGGCCAAGGCGGCGGGCATTATGAAAATCATTTCCATCGGCACGAATCTCGAAAGCAGCGTGCAGGCGGTGAAGCTGGCCGAGCGGTTTTCCGGTGTGTACGCCGCGGTCGGCTGGCATCCGTGCCATGCACCGGAGGCGACGGAGGACGTGCGGCCGGCGCTGCGTGCGCTGGCGCGTCATCCCAAAGTCGTGGCCATTGGGGAGGTCGGTTTGGATTATCATCATTTGCCAGGGGAACAGCCGGGGCGTTCCGACGCTGACGACGGCCGGTACAAAGAGAAGCAAGCCGCCCTTTTCCGCCAGCAACTGGAAGTGGCTGCGGAATTTGGATTGAACTGTGTGGTCCACCAGCGGGACGCAATGGAGGACGTGCTGGCGCAGATGCAGCCGTTGGCCGGCCAGGTGCGCGGCGTGTTCCATTGTTTTGTGAACCCTGCGGCGGACATGCGGCGGGTTCTCGCGATGGGTTCGCTCGTCAGCTTCACTGGCATCGTCACGTTCAAGAACGCGCGGGATGTTCGCGCGACCGTGGCGGCCACGCCGCTTGACCGATTTATGCTCGAAACGGATTCTCCCTATCTGGCACCAATGCCGTATCGCGGCCAGCGATGCGAACCGGCTTATGTGAAGGAAATGGCTGAACTGGTGGCGCAGGTGAAAAGCTGTTCGCCGGAGGAATTGAGCCGGGCCACCTGTGCGACAGCCGGCGCATTCTTTCCGAAACTGGCTCGCACCTGAACGGCTGAAGGTTTCCGCAACCGCCGGTTCGTTACTAAAAATTTTTTCAGAAAATCGTCTTTCAAAAAGTCCTGCAATTGTGTTTAACCATACCTCGCGCCGAAAGTCTGACGCGGGAAAGATTGTGTCGAAGAAGAATAAATCGACTCCGGTAGCGGTGATGGACCCTGACGAAGGCGTGCAATTGCACGGAAGCGGCCGCGAGGGTGCAAACGAACCGGCACCAGGCCGGGTCGAGTCCTTTCACGGTGCCGCCGAAGAATTCGAGGAGACGGCGAATGGAGGGGAGTGGGACAGCAGACTCACGGGAGCCAAGGCGAGGGAAAAAGTCCTGAGCGACAGTGAGAGCCGTTTGCGCAAACAGAGCGCGGCGCTGGCGGATTTGACCCACGCCAGAGCCCACTACCGCGGTGATCTGCGCGCCGTGCTGCGGGGTATCACCGAGGCCGCCGCGCGGGCGCTGGAGGTGGAGCGAGCCAGCGTCTGGCTGTTCAACCAGGACGCCTCCCAGGTCCGCTGTTTTGAGCTGTACGAACGCCGCCTGGATTTCCATTCTGAAGGCGTCGAACTCACGGTGAGGAATTACCCGGCTTATTTCCAGGCGCTGGAACGGGACTTCATTATTGCCGCGCACCACGCCCGCACCGACCCGCGTACGCGCGAGTTCACCGACGATTATCTCGGTCCGCTGGGGATCACCTCAATGTTGGACGCCCCGATCCGGCTGGGCGAAAAGCTTGTCGGCGTGGTTTGCCACGAGCACATCGGCCCGCCGCGCCGCTGGACCTCGGATGAACAGAATTTCGCCGGTTCGATTGCTGACTTGACCTCACTTGCGCTGGAAGACATGGAACTGAAACGGACCGAAGCCGCACTGCGAGAGAGCGAGACGCGATTCAGCTCCTTCATGAACAATACATCCGCGCTCGCCTGGATGAAGGACGGAGGGTTTCGGTACGTGTACGTGAATCAGCCTTTCGAACGTTTCTTTGGTTGCTCGCCGCAGGACATCGCCGGGAAAGACGATTTTGAACTGTTTTCCATGGAAACAGCCCGCGAACTGCGCGCCAACGACGAAAAGGTCCTCAACACCGACGAGACCTTGCAAACGTTTGAAAGGGTGCCCAGTCCGGACGGTCAGCCGCACTCCTGGCTCGTGTTCAAGTTCCCTTTCCGCGACGCCACGCGCAAACGATTTGTCGGAGGAATAGCCATCGACATCACCGAACGGTGTCGTGCCGAGGAAGCGCTACGAGGCCTTTCCCGGCGCATTGTCGCGGCGCAGGAGGCGGAGCGGCATCGAGTTGCGCGCGAGCTGCATGACAGCGTCAATCAAATGCTGGCCTCGGCCCGTTTTCGTGTGCAATCCATTCGCGGGAAGATCTCCAACGACAACGAACAATTGGCCGATGAAGCGGCGAAAGCCAGCGAGCTGCTGGAGCACGCGCTTCAGGAAGTGCGACGCATCTCACGCAACCTGCGTCCGAGCGAATTGGATGACCTCGGCCTGCCTGCGGCGGCGCGCAGTCTTTGCGAGGAGTTTCAGAAGCGGACGGGCATCACTTGCGATTTGAATTTTGGGCGCCTCCCTAAAAGGGTCCCGGCCGATGTCGAGTTGACTTTTTACCGCATCATTCAGGAGGCTTTGACCAACGTGGAAAAGCACGCTCGGGCCAGCCGGCTGGCGCTGGACATGGCGCGGGAAGGCTCGTCCCTCAGGCTCCTGGTTCAAGACGATGGCTGCGGTCTTGAGGACGCGAAACCGCCGAAAAAGAAGAGCGGCTTCGGCCTGGTGAACATGCGCGAACGGGCCGCGTTTCTGGGCGGCACACTGGAGGTGATTTCCAGTCCAGGCCAGGGAACCGAGATCGTCGTGAAGGTCCCGCTCGGTCGCTCATTCAACGCCGAGCCGGCCAGGACATGAACAAACGAACCAAACGGAAAATCCGGCTGTTGCTGGTGGACGACCATCCGCTGGTGCGGGAAGGCATCCGGTCCTGTCTGCACCCTCACAAGCAACTGGAAATTGTCGGCGAGGCCGCCGACGGACGGGAGGCTCTTGTCAAAGCGAAAGAGTTAAACCCCGACATTGTGCTGATGGACATAAATCTGCCGCGCACGAACGGATTGGAGGCAACGCGTCTGCTGCGCCGGGAGGCTCCCCAAACCAGGGTGCTGATTCTCACCGTGCACAACAATAAGGAATACGTGCTGCAGATTGTCCAGGCCGGCGCGCGGGGCTACGTGTTGAAGGATACTTCGCCGAAAGAATTGGTGCAGGCGATTGAACAGGTGAACCGCGGCGAAGCTTTTTTCAGTCCCGATGTTGCTCATTTTGTGCTCAACGATTACGTCACCAGTTCCGGTCGTCGCAAATCCGGCGAGGAAGAACTGTCCGACCGCGAGCGCGAAGTGCTCGCTTTGATCGCCGAGGGTTACAGCAACAAAAGCATCGCGTCCAAGCTTGGGCTGAGCGTCCGCACGGTGGAGACGCATCGTGCCCGCATCATGCGAAAGCTTAACATCCACAGCACGGCCGGTTTGACCAAGTTCGCCATCAGTCAGGGCATGGCCAGTTTGGCATGAGGAGCGGCATCTCCCAGGGGAACGCCGCGATCGTTATTCGGAAAAGACTCAATGACCCGACGGGATCGTCTTCCGCTGATGCCGGAGCGGACTTTTCCTCATCGTCGCGTGCGTAGTTTTACCTTACAGCAAAATCCGCACTTTCCTTCTGTTGCAGCCTTACAAATTTCGCAGGAACCTTACTTTCACGCGCTTCTTGACAGGCCACGTATAGTGAGGTTGTGGCGTCGGGTTCCACGCTCCGATTGATAACTAACGTGCAAGAGGAGCTGAACAAGATGGAAGATCTCAGAAGCATTCTGTTGGCAGAAGATAACCCGAACGACGTGGAGCTGACATTGTCCGGATTGGCCCAACTCCATCTCGCCAACGAAATCGTGGTGGTGCGCGACGGCGCCGAAGCGCTCGATTACCTCCACTCACGGGGAAAATACGTGTCGCGCAACGATGGCAATCCGGCGGTTATCCTGCTCGACCTCAAGATGCCCAAGGTGGACGGGCTACAAGTGCTGAACGAAATCAAGTCGAACGAAAAACTCAAGTCCATTCCCGTGGTCATGCTCACCTCATCCGCGCAGGAGAGTGATCTGGTCAGAAGCTATCAACTGGGCGTGAACGCCTACGTCGTCAAGCCGGTGAGCTACCGGGAATTCGTCAACGCCGTCAGGCAAGTCGGCGCTTTTTGGGCGGTGGTCAATGAGCCGCCGCCCGAGAATATTGACCGCGCGAGCTGAAGCCGGCAAGAAGTCGTTCCGCCCGGCGAACCATTTTATATTTGATGAAATCGCCACTGCGCATTCTCCACCTGGAGGATGATGTCATGGACACCGACTTGCTTCGGGCCCTGCTCGAAATGGACAAGATCGTCGCCGAAGTGGAACGAGTGGAAACTCGGGAGCAGTTCCTGCGCGCTCTGGAGGCGGGTGGGTATGATTTGGTCATTTCGGACTATTCGCTGCCGTCGTTCGACGGCCTCACTGCCCTGTCTCTGGCGCGGGAGCTGATGCCGTCTGTGCCTTTCATCCTGTTCTCCGGAACAATCGGCGAAGAGGCCGCGATCGAAAGCCTTCGCAACGGCGCGACGGATTATGTCCTCAAGCAGCGCCCCGAACGCCTCGTGACCTCGATGCGGCGGGCGTTGCGGGAGTTCGAGGACCGACGGCGTCGCCAGCAGGCCGAAGAGGCGTTGCGGGAACGGGAAGAGTTTTTCCGGCTGATTTCGGAAAACGTTACGGATTTGATCGCGGTCGTGGATCTCGATGGAAGACGCGTTTACAACAGTCCTTCCTACGAGGCCCTCCTGGGCGACCCGGCAAAGTTGCTGGGCACAGATTCATTTGAGGAAATACACCCGGAAGACCGCGAACGCATTCGGCGGGTCTTTCGCGAGATGGTTGCCTCGGGCGTTGGGCAACGCGCCGAATTCCGTTTTTTGCTCAAGGACGGCACCGTTCGCTATATCGAATCGCAAGTCAGCGCGATGCGGGACAGAAACGGGAAGGTAACAAATGTGATTGTCGTCTCGCGCGATGTGACCGAGCGCAAGAACGCCGAGGAGCAAATCCGGGAGCAGGCTGCGTTGCTCGACAAGGCGCAGGACGCGATTTGCGTCACGGACATGGAGCAGCGCATTCTCTATTGGAACAGGAGCGCGGAGGCGTTGTATGGCTGGACCGCCGCGGAATCGCTCGGCAAATACACGAACGAACTCCTCTTCAAGAACGATTCCTCCCGCCAGATGGAAGCGCTGAAGAGTCTGATCTCGAAACGCGAGTGGAAAGGGGAGCTGCACCAGGTGACCAAGCATGGGACGGAAATCATCGTCGAAAGCCGCTGGACGCTGGTGCACGACAATGAGGGCAGGCCGAAAGCCATCCTCGTCATCGACACCGACATCACCGAGAAGAAAAAACTGGAGGCTCAGTTCTTCCGTTCCCAGCGCCTGGAAAACATCGGCATGCTGGCCAGCGGCATCGCGCACGACCTGAACAATGTGCTCGCGCCCATCATGATGGCCGTGCCCATGCTGCGGGAGAATGTCATCGAGCCGGCCGACCGGAACATGCTGGATATGCTCGACCGCAGCGCCCGGCGCGGCGCCGAGCTGGTGCAACAGATCCTCTCCTTTGCTCGCGGCGTTGAGGGCGAGCACAAACTCATGCAGCTCCGGCACCTTCTGGCGGACCTGGAGAAAATGATTCGCGAGACGTTTCCCAAGTCGATTCAGCTTCAAAAGAACATCGATCCGGACCTGCGGCCCATTCACGGCAATCCCACGCAAATTCATCAGGTGTTGCTCAATCTCTGCGTCAACGCGCGGGACGCGATGCCCAACGGGGGCACCTTGGCCATTCTCGCGGAGAACGCGCGGTTTGAAGAACCGCAAGTGCGCCGGCACGCGGGCGTCAAGGCCGGTCCGTTCGTCGTCCTGATGGTGGTGGACACCGGCTCGGGTATTCCCTCGGAGCTGTTGGAAAGAATTTTTGAGCCGTTTTTCACGACCAAAGAACCTGGCAAAGGCACCGGGCTGGGACTGGCCACTGTGCGCGGCATCTTGAAGAACCACGGAGGATTCGTGGAGGTCAAAAGCGAAGTCGGCAAGGGAACCAGCTTCCGGATCTGCCTGCCGGCGGCGGAACCCCAGTCGTCTCAAACAACCTTCACCAAGCAGGCTGAGTTGCCGGTCGGACACGGCGAACTGGTCCTGGTTGTCGATGACGAGGAAGCCATCCAGCAGATCGCGCGCGCGACGCTGGAAAACTTCGGTTATCGAGTGATCAGCGCGAACAACGGTGCGGAGGCGCTGGCGGTTTACAAGCAGCACGGGAACGAGGTCAAGGCCGTTATCCTGGATTCGATGATGCCGTTTATGGACGGAGCGGCCACCATCCGCGCCCTGCGGGAGATTGCACCCAGGCTCAGGATTGTCGGCGTCAGCGGGCTGAGTGTGGATGATGAAATTTCCACAGGGGCCGGAGGGGTGCAGGCCTTTCTGACCAAGCCGTACACGGCGCAAGATCTGTTACTCAAATTGCATGTGGTCCTGCAAACTGAATAAGCCTCGCGAACAGGCAGTTTGGCGCAGACGCGGCGTGAGCTGAGGTTTTCTCCGCGGAGGGGTGCGCGGATCAACGGAGCTTTTGCGCGATCAACAACGCTCTGGATATTTCACGAATTCCCGGTCTAAATGGAGGCAGTGGAAATCGAACCGGTAATGGCTGGCGTCGCGACAACATGAATTCCTCCGCATTGACACCGGGTTCCCCGCCTGAGGCCTCACGCGTTTCAGAAGTGGGGCGTCCCCACTGGCAACATATCTACTTTGCGCTGGCGGCCTTCAATCTGGTCACGGTTTGTGCCAGCCTCTACCTCAGCTACCGTCTCATGGCCATTTATGCCGAGTCGGTGCGTGTCAACCATCAGTGGTCGCAACGCTTGGGAAGCTATTCGGACCTCGGACAGTTGGCGGCGGCCGTCAACGCTCCTGGAAACGAAGTGTTCGATTCCCGCGACGTTGCGGCGGAGTCGGCCAAAATGGAATCCGCGTTCGCCCGCTTCAACGAAAAGATGCGCGCTGTCCGCGCGCAGGTGAATTCGGACGTGCCTGCTGCCGAAGCCAAACGCCTGTTGCAGCAGATGGGCCGGGTGCAAGGGGCGATGGGTGAAATGGTGGACGAGGCGGAACTGATTTTCTCCTTCTTCAAGCGCAATCAATCCGAAAAGGCGGGAGAACGCATGGCGACGATGGATCGCAAATTCGCCGACTTGAATACAGCGCTGGTCCATTTGCGCGCGATCGTCAGGGGCATCCAGGAGGCCGATTTCGCCGAGCAACTGGCCCTCGCCGCCTCCATCCGCAAGTTTGAGTACATCATCGCGGTGGCGATCATGTTGATCGTGGTGGGCACCGCGCTCTACGGCACCAAACTCTCCAAAAGCGTTGCCGCCATGATTCGGGCCCAGGAGAAGCAGCGCACGGTGGACGCCTTGAAAGCCAGCGAAGGGCGTTATCGCTCCATCATGGAATCCGCCAATGACGCCATCGTCATCGCGAATGCCGACGGACATATCGTCGCCTGGAACAAGGCAGCGCGACAGATTTTTGGTTACGAGGAGGAGGAAATCATGGGACAGCCGCTGACGCGTCTGATGCCGGAGCGATACCGGGACAGGCATCGTCACGGTTTGGCGCGTTTTCTGGCCACCCGTGAAAGCCACGTGATTGGCAAGACGATCGAGCTGTACGGGCTGCGCAAGGATGGAACGGAGTTTCCGCTCGAACTCTCGCTGGCAACCTGGAGGAGCGGCGATGTGCATTACTTTAACGGGACGATGCGCGATATCTCGGGGCGCAAGGAGGCGGAAAGAGAGCGGGAAGAGCAGGCGCGACTGGACACCTTTCGATCGGATGTCAACCAGGCGTTAAGCCGGGGCCAAAGCATTCCCGTGATGTTGCAGGAATGCTCCGCCGCCATGCACGCGCGCCTCGACGCTGCGCTCGCCAGGATTTGGGTGCTCCACGAAAACGGCGTGACCTTGGAACTGCAAGCCAGCGCCGGAACGCACACCCTCCTGGACGGCCCCTACAGCCGCGTGCCGATCGGGAAGTTCAAGGTCGGGCTGATCGCGGAGGAGATGGAGCCGTATGTGACGAACGACGTGCCGAACACCCCTCAAATCGGCGACACGCAATGGGTCCGGCACGAAGGGATCGTCTCATTCGCCGGTTACCCGCTGCTGGTGGAAAAAGAGTGCATCGGCGTCGTGGCCATGTTTGCGCGCCACCCGCTGCCGCGGCAGACGCTGGATGCGCTGGCGGCGGCGGCTCCCGGCATCGCCCAATCCGTCGAACGCCTGCGCGCTCAGGATCAATTAAGAAAGGCCAAGGACGCCGCGGAATCGGCCAACCAGGCCAAGGGTGAGTTCCTGGCGAACATGAGTCACGAAATCCGAACACCGATGAACGCCATCCTGGGCATGACCGACCTGGCGTTGAACACGCAGTTGAGCCAGACGCAGCGCCGTTACCTGGAGACGGTGAAAAGCTCGGCCGACTCGTTGTTGGGCCTGCTCAACGACATCCTGGACTTCTCCAAGATTGAAGCGGGCAAGCTGGAACTGGAGACGCTCGAATTTTCGCTCCGCGAACAACTCGGCAGGACCACCAAGACCTTGGCGGTCAAAGCGCACGAAAAAGGATTGGAGTTGACGTTGCACATCCCACCGGGCCTGCCCGACTCGTGGCGGGGCGACATGGGCCGCCTGCAACAAATCATCATCAACCTCGTCGGCAACGCCGTTAAGTTCACGGAGACCGGTGAAGTCTCGATCCACGTCGGGCTTGAAGCGAGCGCAGCGTCCGCGGGCGAACAGGCTGGCCCGCACACGAGCGGAACCGAAGCCTCCACTGCGCCGGTGTCGGGTCAGAAGTCATTTTTGTATTTCGTGGTCAAAGACACGGGCGTTGGCATTCCGCGAAACCGCCTGCGGCACATTTTCAAAGAATTTGCCCAGGCCGACAGTTCGGTGACCAGGAGATATGGCGGCACCGGTTTGGGTTTGTCCATTTCCCGCCGACTGATCGAACTCATGGGAGGAAGCATTTGGGTCGAAAGCGAAGAAGGCAAGGGGAGCGCTTTCCATTTTATTGTAAAACTTGAGCCGGTCAGCGGGCCGCAGCGAATTCCCGCCGCTCCAAAGGAATTAAGCGGTTTGCGCGCGCTGGTGGTGGACGATAACCAGACCAGCCGCGTGATCCTGGAGGAGATGCTTCAGAGCTGGCGCATGGACCCGGTGACCGTCGGCAGCGGTGACGCGGCGCTCGCTGAACTGGAGTCGGCGGCCCAGTCCGGCAGGGCTTTCAAGCTCGTCGTCGTGGACGCGGTGATGCCGGACATGGACGGCATCTCGTTGACCAAGCAGATCAAGCGGCGTCCGGACCTGGCGGAGGCCGCGGTGCTGATGCTGAAGCTGGCGTCCCGGCCAGGCGATACGGTTCGCACCGAGGCAGCCGGTGTCGCTGCGTACCTGACGAAACCAGTGCAACCCATCGAATTGCTCGACGCCATTCTTCACGCACTGGGCGTCCATGAAACAACAAGGCGGCTGGTCGAAACGAAAGAAACCTCGCCGAAAGTCCAATCGTCTGCTGCCGGTTTGAGCATTCTCCTTGCTGAAGACCATCCGGTTAACCGTGAACTGGCCGTGACCATCCTGACTCAGGAAGGTCATCGAGTGACCGAGGCTTATAATGGAAAAGAAGCATTGGCCCTGGCTACGGGGCGCCCTTTCGATTTGGTCCTGATGGACGTCCAGATGCCGGAATTGGACGGCCTGGAAGCGATCCGCTTGATTCGAGGCCACGAACAGCCAACCGGCCGGCATGTGCCGATCATCGCGTTGACCGCGCATGCCATGAAGGGCGACCGCGAATTGTGCCTCGCCGCCGGCGCGGACGCGTATCTCAGCAAACCTGTAAAGCGACGGGAGCTTCTGGAGGTGATCAGCAGTCTGGCGGCTCAGGCGTCGGCAGGCCCTGCCCAACCGACTGCGGGCGCGCCGGTCCCGGAAGAGAAGCACCTCGACCTGGAACGCCTGCTCGATCAACTGGGTGGTGGCAAGGAGATGGTGCAAAAGCTGGCCCAGATGTTCTTGCAAGGGCTGCCGGAACAGTTGACCGAACTGCGTAACGCTTCGACCCAACGCGACGACCGCGCGCTCGCGCGCATGGCGCATATGTTGAAAGGAGCGATCGCCAATTTCGGAACAGGGCCGGCTTATGCCTCGGCCGGCCGGCTGGAGCAATCAGCCAGGAAATCCGCGTGGACGGAAATCGCATCGGCCCAGTTCGAGTTCGAAAAGCAGTTGGATAGGTTGGTCGGCGAGTTGGAAGCATACCTCGGCCAGGATTCGAGCAAAGGAAAAGCAGCCTCATGAAAATCCTCATCGCCGAAGATGATCCTGTGTCCAACGAGATGCTCGGCTTTTTGCTGAAGCAATGGGGCTATCAGGTTGTCGCGACCCGCAATGGGGTGGAAGCCTGGCAGGCGCTTCAGGTGAACGATGCGCCGGCGCTGGCGATTCTGGATTGGCAAATGCCGGAGATGGACGGCGTCGAGGTCTGCCGCCGCGTTCGTCTCAACCCCGACCTGAAACACGTCTATCTGTTGATCCTGACCAGCATGTCGCGGCCGGACGAGATTGTCTCCGGCCTGGAAGCCGGCGCCAACGATTACATCATCAAACCGTTCAAAGCGCCGGAACTTCGAGCGCGGCTGAGCGTCGGAGCGCGCATGGTGGAACTGCAGTTGGAACTGGCCGAGCAGGTCGCAGAGTTGGAGAAGGCGCTTTCCGAAGTCAAACAACTGCGCGGCATCCTGCCGATCTGCGCCTACTGTAAAAAAATCCGCGACGACAAAAATTACTGGCAACAGGTCGAGAGCTACTTCGCCCTGCACACCGACGCAAAATTCAGCCACAGCTTTTGCCCCGATTGCTTCGAAAAGATTATCAAGCCTCAGCTTGACGGGCTGGGCACAGAATCCGGTGATCCATGAGATGTGCCGCGAGCGGCGTTCCGCGTGACAACGTTAAATCGTTACATCGTTAAAACGTTGCATCGTTGAATCGTTCCAACGTTGAAACGGCCGGCGAACCCTCACCGCGTCATCCCGGCTGAAACGATGTAACGACGCAACGTTTTTAACGATGTAACGTTTAAACGATGTAACGGCCTTCACATCCTCTTCAGCAGCGTCTCCGCCATGACCGACGGCGTGGCCGCAACACCGATGCCCGCTGCTTTGAATGCGGCGATTTTCGCCGCCGCCGTGCCTTTGCCGCCGCTGACAATGGCGCCCGCGTGGCCCATGCGGCGACCCGGCGGCGCGGTCGCGCCGGCGATGAACCCGGCCACCGGCTTTTTGCAGTGGCGCTTGATCCATTCCGCAGCTTCCTCTTCTGCGCCGCCGCCGA
>QHOP01000353.1 GCA_003219345.1 Verrucomicrobiota bacterium | reverse complement strand
CGAAACATTACGCGTCAGTTCCTTCGACGATAGTACCGGAACCGCCCGATGGGAAAGCGTCGGTGCGACCGTCACATCCGCCACCAGCCTTGATCCGATCCTTTTCACGGATCGCTCCACCGGGCGCACCTTTGTTTCCCAACTGACCGCCGGCTGCAGTTTCACGGCGTTTACGGACGATGACGGCACGAACTGGTTTCAAAACCCCATCGGCTGCGGGGTGGCGTCCGGCGCAGACCACCAAACGGTCGGAGGCGGACCGTTCGCACCCGGCACGTCCGGACTCAGCGCGTATACTAACGCGGTGTATTATGCGGCGCAGAGCGGGGTGGGCGCCAGTTGCTCCTTGAGTCGTGATGGCGGGATCACTTTTGGTCCGGGAGTGCCGATGTACACGCTTCTGGAGTGCGGCGGTCTACACGGCCATTTGAAAGTGGCGCCTGACGGCACCGTTTACGTCCCCAATGCCCATTGCAACGGCCAGCAGGCGGTCATCGTTTCGACCGATAGCGGGACATTCTGGCAAGTTCGGCACGTCCCGGGTTCTTCGACTCAGGACGAAAGCGATCCGTCAGTTGGCATCGGCAGCGGCGGCACCGTTTACCTGGGCTTTCAAAATGGAAATGGTCATCCCTATGCGGCGGCTTCGCGCGACCAAGGTGTAAGCTGGACCAACCTGCAGGATGTCGGCACAGCGTTCGGGATTCAGAATTGTCAGTTCCCCGCTGTGGTCGCCGGTGACGATGACCGCGCTGCTTTTGCTTTCCTGGGCACCACCGCTCCGGGTGACGACCAGAGTGATACGTTTACAGGCGTCTGGCATTTGTATGTCGCAGCGACGTATGATGGCGGCGCAACCTGGACCACAGTCGATGCGACGCCGAACGATCCAGTGCAACGGGGCTGCATTTGGCTCAGTGGCGGTTCCAATCCTTGCCGCAATCTCTTGGACTTCATGGATGTGACGGTGGATCGGCAAGGCCGGATCCTGGTCGGCTATGCCGACGGCTGCACCGGCGACTGCGTCCCGGGAAACAGCAATAGTCGATCGGCCGTTGCGACTATCGCTCGTCAATCCGCCGGCACCGGACTGTTCGCGTCATTCGATCCCGCCGCACTGGGAATCCAGTTCCTCAACTCGAACGTGATTATCTCCTGGCCCATGAGCGCCACGAATCTTCTGCTCGAGCAAACCCAAGGCTTGACCAACCCCGACTGGACCCGGTCAACCAACATGCCCACGACTGTCAACGGCCAGTTCCAGATCGTGGAGTCGGCTGGTTACGTAACTCGATTCTACAGGTTACGCGGCCAATAACGCCCAACGAACAATCAGAGGTCAACTTGGGTCACCGGCCCGTCCATGGAGATGTGGCCTCGGAACATTGAATCAGTCAGTGGCCTCTCGGACCTCCTCCTTCGCACCGGGCGCGCCGTCGATGCCCGCAGACTCGTCGAAGACTTCGCAAGGAACAACCCTGATTTGAGCACGGCTCTTGAATCGCTTCGTCCTGGCATCATCGTCACCACCCAACCGACGCCGCGCCCGTGACGTCGGAGCGCGGAGACGATGCCGTTGTTCATCAGTTTCCCCTCTCTCCATCTCTCTCCCCGCTCGTTCCTCGCGGGGAGAGAGGGAAAAATGCCCGAGGCGTTTTTCATGTCGAACACTATTGGTCTGTGATCCGTAGCAGCCCGTGCCGACCGAACATTCCTGAGCCTCCCGTGATTTCTTGTTGTTCCAACGCCTTGGGACAGCTATCTTCGGTTACACTGTGGAAAAGCAAATTCGTATCCGTCAGTTTCCTGCTGGCACTGGTCTTGTGATGACGTGGAACGCGTGTTGGGTGCCGGTTCTGCTTGTGGCTGTCGCTGCCATCGGAGCGCAACCACAAGCCGCTCTCGCGTCGTCGCCACTGTCCTCACCCGCGTCTGCGATGGTGAATCTGTATTGCGCCAAGTGCCACGACAGCGAAATGAAGAAGGGAGGACTGGACCTTGACAGCCTCCGTCTGGAAGACGTCACGAAACATCCCGAGGTCTGGGAAAAGGTCGTCCGCAAACTTCGCGCGCGTCAGATGCCTCCGATGGAAAAGCCACGGCCCGATGAAAGGAGTTACGAAAAGGTGGTGGCGTGGCTGTCCGACTCGCTGGACCGCACTGCTGCCGAGCATCCGAATCCCGGTCGAACCGAAACCTTCCGGCGGCTCAACCGAACTGAATACCAAAACGTCATCCGGGACCTTCTGGCGCTGGAGATCGATGCCAAAGAGTTGCTGCCGAAAGACGACGCCAGTCAGGGCTTCGATAATGTGACGGTCGGAAATCTCTCTCCGACGCTGCTGGACCGCTATATTTCTGCGGCGCAGAAGATCAGCCGGCTGGCGGTCGGAGCGCCCCGTCGTACTCCCGGCGGTGATACCTTCCGCATCCGGGCGGACCTCACTCAGGAGGAGCGCGTGGAAGGGCTTCCCATCGGCACCCGTGGCGGCGCATTGATTCCCTACACCTTCCTGCGGGATGGCGAATACGAAATTCAGATCAGATTGACACGGGACCGGAACGACGAAGTCGAAGGCTTGCACGAGTCACATGAAGTCGAGGTGCTGCTCGACCGCGAGCGCACGGCGACGTTCACCGTCGCGCCGCCGAAGGACAGGAATTTCGACAAGGTGGATCAGCATTTGAAAGCGCGCATTCCGGTGACGGCCGGCCCGCATCAACTCGGCGTGACATTTCTCAAGAACCCTTCGGCGTTGCTCGAAACCAAACGCCAGCCGTACCAGGCGCACTTCAATCTGCACCGGCATCCGCGCATCGGGCCGGCCATCTACCAGGTCTCAATCAACGGCCCCTACGATGCGAAAGGTCCCGGGGATACGCCGAGCCGGCGCCGAATCTTCGGAATCGAAACAGAAAACCCCCTCACCCGGCCTTCGGCCACCCTCTCCCCATCGGATGGGGAGAGGGATGGGGTGAGGGGCGACGCGGAAACTGAATTTAGCAAACTGCGTAGGCCTGACGAAGAAGACGCCTACGCCGAACGCATCCTGACCACACTGATGCGCCGAGCCTATCGGCGGCCGGTGACCGACGCGGACGTTCAAAAGCCGATGGAGTTTTATCGGAAGGCGCGCGCGGAAGAAGGGTTCGAGGCGGGAATCGAAACGGCCCTGAGCGCGGTGCTGGCGAGTCCGGAGTTCCTGTTCCGCGTGGAACAAGACCCCACGGGCGTCACGCCCCACACGGCTTATCGCCTCAGCGACCTGGAACTGGCGTCGCGCATCTCTTTCTTCCTGTGGAGCAGCATTCCGGACGATGAACTGCTCGATGCGGCGATTCGCGGTGAACTCCACAAACCCAGGGTGCTGGAGAAACAAGTGCGGCGAATGTTGACGGACAACCGTTCGCGAAATCTGGTGAACAATTTCGCCGAGCAATGGCTTTATCTGCGCAATCTGGAATTGCTGACTCCGGATTTGCGTCTGTTCCCGGACTTCGATGACAATCTGCGACAAGCCTTCCGGAAGGAAACGGAACTCTTTTTCGAGAGCGTCCTGCGCGAGGATCGCAGCGTGCTCGACCTGGTGAAAGCGGACTACACCTATTTGAATGAGCGCCTCGCCAAACATTACGGAATTCCGAACGTGTACGGCAGCCGCTTCCGGCGCGTCTCGCTGGAGAAGGACAGCGAACGCG
>QHOP01000098.1 GCA_003219345.1 Verrucomicrobiota bacterium | reverse complement strand
CGCCCGGCCTCCGGGCAAGAGCAAAAGCCGGCTGACGAATAATTGCGCAGAAGCCTGGAAGGTTTTCCAGGTCTCCTCCGGCACCGGGTCCGGGAGCGGGTCACCGAGTTTGGCGAACGTGAGGGCCGCGTGGGACTGCAATCGTTCGCGCACTTCCTTGAGCGGGTCCTGGCGGACGGACTGGCGCGCCTGCCAGCTGATGTTCACGCGGTTGAAATTCCACTGCGGCTGCGCCAGCACGAGGTCCACTTCGCTCGAGTGGACCAGGTGCTGCGACAAACCTTCCGAGAGCCAGAGGGGGATTTCCGCCGAGCGCAAGCCCGCGTTGCGGTTGGCAATTTCCATCAGCAGAAGCTGGATCAAACCGCGCACGAGCTTCGGCTTTTCAATCCAGCGCGGCAGTTCCATCTGATATTGCCAGCCGTCGAGAAACGGCTTGGCAACAATGATCGGCGCCTGGTTGGTAGACAAGGCCGGGCTGATCTCGAGGTAGATACGCCCGTGCCAGAAGTCAACCAACCCCAACTCGCGCAACAACGCCTGTTTGAGCCGCTCGCAACTGACCGCCAGGATACTTGGGTCCAGCTCGATCAAAGCGGATTCGCTGGACGGAGAATTGGTTCGAACCTGCGCCATGGTCGGACCACGAACGATGAATTGGTCGGTGCTGCTGCGAACGGTACGCACCGGCCCGTCCAGCGCCGCGCCGATAGCGGAGAACGCGATCAGTGAACCGAGCATGATCGCGATGGTTTTCATGGCTTTGTAGCGGTGGTCTGTGACCGCCGGCCGAGACTCATGGAAGCGCCGGCGATGCTCACCATGCGCCGTTACAGCACATCACTTGCCGTCCGACTTGGGTTTAGCAGCCTTTGATTCGGATTGGGGCGCCGGTTTCGTCTCTGCCTTTGCAGCCGCCTTGCCATCCCCGCTGGTGGACGGCGCTGCCGGCGGGGATTCCTTTTTGGCTGCTTCCTTGTATCCTTCACTGCGGTAATCCGTGACGTAAAAGCCGCTTCCCTTGAAAATGATTCCCGCCCCGGTGCCAATGGCGCGTTTCACTTTTCCTTTGCCCCAGCGTTTCAGGCCGCATTTCTCCTTCGGGCAGACCGTCAGCGGCTTCCCGGTTATCGCCTGAATAACATCAAACCGATGCTCGCATTTGGAACATACGTATTCGTAGGTCGGCATAGTGGCGGACTTAATAAGCAGGCGCGCGGGAAACCGTCAAGCGCCCTTCTGGTTGGTGCGAATCAACTTTTGGAAATGCACTACAAAGCGAGAACAGCATCAGCACCTGCACGCGAACTATCCGCCGATACAACTCATGGTCCGCTCCGGCTGGACGAACTCCGGCTCGCCGATGTGATGGCGCTCCTCCTTCTGCCGGACGATTTCCTGAAGGCGTTCCTGGATGACCCCGTCGGATGCGCCGCCGCGCAGCAGCGGTTTCAAATCCCGTTCCGTGAGGCTGAAGAGGCAGGTGCGGATTTTGCCGTCGGCGGTCAGGCGGAGTCGATTGCAATGGCCGCAGAACGGTTCGCTCACCGGCGCGATGATGCCGATCTCGCCGCGGCCATCCGCGAACGACCAGCGCTTCGCCGTTTCCGAGACATTCGACGGCTTGACCGGCCGCAAATCGAAGCGCGCTTGAAGGCGTTCGAGAATTTCACGGCCAGGCACGACGAGTTCCTTTTGCCACGCGCGGCCGGAATCGAGCGGCATGAATTCGATGAAGCGGAAGCTCAGATTTTTCTGGCGCGCGAACTCGGCGAGCGCCTCGATTTCGCGATCGTTCAGTCCGCGAATGACAACGGCGTTGGCTTTGACCGGGCGAAAGCCGAGTTCCTGCGCCAAATCAATGCTGGCGAGCACGGAACGCAGGCCGTCGCGTCCGGCGATTTTTTTGAAGTTGGCCGGGTCGAGGGAATCGAGGCTGAAGCTGACGCGTTGCAGTCCGGCCGCGCGCAGCGTGCGGCCCTTTTGCGGAAATAGAAATCCGTTGGTCGTCATCGCCAGGTCGGTCACGCCGGGGATTTGCGCGAGTCTGGCGACGAGCGATTCCACCCCTTGTCGCAACAGCGGCTCCCCGCCGGTCACGCGCACTTTTTCGATGCCGAGTTCAGCCGCCAGCCGGACCACGCGCTCGATTTCCTCAAAGGTCAGGATTTGCGATCGCGGTTTCCACTCGCGCGTAATCGGCGTTGGTGGCGACGGATTTTTCAGCGCGTCGAATTTGACGCGGTAAAAATCGGCGGCTTCCTCCGTTTCGGGCAGGCAGTAAAGACAGCGAAAGTTGCAGCGGTCGGTGACACTGACCCGCAGGTCGCGCATGACGCGACCGAACGAGTCAGCCAACAGGTTCGAGCGCATCATTTGGTGGGCGCCGGAGGCGCGTTCGTGGAGGGAGAAACGATTTTGGCGCCGCCGGACTGTTTGATTTCCACGTTGAGGTCGTAATTCGTCTGTGATCCGGCTGCGGCCAATCCTTTCTGCAATTTTTCCGCGCCTTTTTCCGAACCATAAAGACCGCGTCGAATCCATTCCAGGCGGCGGGCGATGGAAAGCTCGTCGCGCAACTTGCGGACCTGGTCACGCAGCACAGCGAGGTCGTTGAATTTCCGCTCCAGCTCCGCCTTCTCGGTCTGCAGGCGCTTCAACTCTTTGAGCAGGAATTCACGGTCGCCTTCGGAAGCGGCGAGTTTCTTTTTCGTGTCATCAATCTGCGATTCCAGGCTGGTGATCGAAGTATTGAGGTCGGTCATTTTCCTGGACAGATCGTCATTCTGGCCCTCCAGGTCGGCGATCTTGGCGTCACGCTTGGCGATTTGGTCCTTGGCCTGTTCCGCCGCGGCTTTGGCCTCCTGCTCGGTCCTGGTCAGCGTGGTAGTCACGGTTTCCAGTTTGTTCGACAGGCCCTGCGCTTCCGTCGTCCTGGTTTCGAGGGTTTTCTCGAGCGTGTCGTTGACCTTTTTCTGCTCGTTGAGCTGGTCCTGGGTGTGCACGACGTCATTGGAAAGTTGCATAATTCTCGCCTCGGCGGTCTGTTTTTCCTGAACCGCCTTGGCATGGCGAATTAACAGACCGACGCCGAGTATGATACACAGGACCACCAATACAACAATTCCAGTTTTGCCTTTCATAAAGTTCAACCATGCGCGGAGCGGGAAAATTTGGCAAGCCCGCATCTCCGCTTGAATTACCGACGCACTCGACTAGATTCTATTCATGGAATTGCCGCGCGAGGTTCCGGTCATGACGCTTCCCAGTGCCATCCTCTTTCCCCAGGCGATGCTGCCGCTATACATTTTCGAGCCGCGCTATCAACGGATGCTCATCGACGCGCTCGGTTCGCACCGGATGTTTTCGGTGGCGATGCAGAAACCGGGCCGCACGCGCGAAACACCTTGCAACGTGGCAGGCCTGGGTTTGATCCGCGCTTCGGTGGCACGGAAAGACGGCACCTCGAACCTCATCCTGCAAGGCATCGCGCGCGTGGAATTGACCGAGACGCTGCGCTATAAACCGTACCGGGTGAATCGCATCCGCGCGCTGGATTCAACCAAAACCGACAGCGTGGCCGTGGACGCGCTCACGGTCAAACTGCTGGAACTGATCTCTGAACGACTCGAACAAGGCTTCGAGCTTCCGGTTCCCGTGCTGAAAAGACTCGGACAGTTGGAAGATCTCGGCGAAAACGACCTGCCTCCGGACTTTCTGGTCAAGCACGGGATCGAGATTCTGGCCAAACGCAACAACCCGGAAGAGATCACTGACCTGATTTCCTGGACGCTGCTCTCCTCGCCGCTGGAACGCCAACTCCTGTTGGAGACGGTTGACCTGGAATCGCGGCTGAGGCACCTGATTCGCTTTTTGATGGCGGACATCCGCCGCCGGGAAAAGAATAAGAACCAATGAACGGCACGCGATTTTCCAAAGATGCCCTGGCCAACGCGAGCGGTGAAGAAACGATGTCCTCGCTGTTCGCCGGCATGGTGGTCCAACAGACGAATATGGCGCTGATGCTGCTCGGCAGAATGCCGCATCCGGAAACGGGCCGGACCATGCAGGACATCGAAAGCGCAAAGATGTTCATTGACCAACTGGAGATGCTCGAGGTCAAGACCAGGGGCAATCTCGACAAACAGGAGGACAAGCTCCTGAAACAGAGTTTGACAGCGCTGCGCCTGGTGTTCGTGGAAGCCGTTGAGGGCCAGGCCCGCCAGCCTCAAGCACCGCCGTCGATGGCAGCGAGCGAGCCCGCCAAGGCTGCCGGACCAGCGAAACCTTCAGAGGGGTCAGGCCAACCGTCCGCACCTCCCTCCGACGAAGGCTCGCGAAAGAAATTCTCCAAGAAGTATTGATTCGAGGAGCAATGGGATATTTGAGCAATGGAGCGACGCACCGGCCCCCGCCGTTCACTGATTCACCCTTTGCTCCGACATTTCCCCGTGACTCAAACCTATTTCTTGTCTGGCGCGGCGGATTTGTCCGCGGTTTTTTCCGCAGGCTTTTCTGACGGAGGTTCGGCGGACATTTCCACCGGCGCTTTGGCGCCGTTGAGGTATTCCAGATTGGCGTCCTGCTTCAGTTTTTTCAGATAACCGGGCAGCAGTTTGTCCTGGACCTCGAATCGCGCGAGTTGCTCTTTAAGGTCGTCCTTCACCTTGGCCAGCTCGAGCCGCCGGGCCGGCGTTCTCTCATACAACTTGATGATATGGTAGCCCAACGCCGTGGTGAGGATGCCGCTAACCTCGTTGGTTTTCAGCGCGAAGGCTGCGTTTTCAAACTCAGGATTTCGGAATTGCCCCCGAGCGAAAGTGTATTCGCCACCTTTGTTCTTCGAGCCTGGGTCCTCCGAAAATTCCTTGGCCAGCGCGGCAAAGTCCTCGCCTTTTTTGGCACGCTCCAGAATCTTCGCCACCTGCTGTTTCTTCTCTTTTTTCTTTTCCTCGCTCAACTCCTGGCCCGTGACTGCGTCTCGCGTGGAAAGCAGGATATGCGCGGCGCGGACCGTTTCCGGCCGTTCAAACTGTTGCGGGTTCTCGGCATAGAACTTTTTGATCTGCTCCTCGGTCACGTCCACTTTGCTCTTCAACTCCCGATCCACGACTTCCTCACAAATCGCTTGCTCGATCACCTGCGCGTCAAACTGTGCCGGCGTGAAACTCATCGCGCCAAGCTGACGGTTGAAGGATTCCTCCGAGCCAGCCTGTTCCTTCGTGGCAGCCACGAATTTGTCAGCGGAGGTCCGGGCTTTCTTTTTGTCCTCTTCACTGGCTTGAAGCAGGATCAACCTCGTGATGACGAGCCGGTCGAGCAACTGTGACTCGACCTGCTCTCGCTTGTCCTCCGGCAGGGTTTGTCCGCGCGCGTTCAGGTTGGCTTTGAACTGCAGGAAGGCTTCATCCAACTGGCTGCGCTTGATTTCGACCCCTTTGCCTTTGCAAAGCATATCGTCCGCAAAAAGCTGCTGGGGGTTGGCGGTCGGTTTGGGCGTGTTTTCTTTACTGGCCTCACCCGCGGCAACGCCGACGGCAGCCAAAGCCAATGCGCCCAACAGGGCCCTTATCTTCCTGGTCTTCATTTTATCTTTCTGTTTCCGACGGCCTGCAACCGTCGAATGCTTCGAGCCTCGCACAACTCGAAGGCGATTACAACTTCACCACCCGCACATTGCTGATGTCCGGGTCCATCTGGATTTCCTGGAGCAATTCCGCCGGCGGCACGCTGTCGAGATTCAGCACCGTCAGCGCGTGGCCCCCCTTGTTGTCGCGGCTCAAACTCATGTTGGCGATGTTGATTTTGTATTTGCCCATCAGAGTGCCGATGCAACCAACGATGCCTGGCCGGTCTTTGTTCGTCATCAGAAACAGCACGCCGGACGGCACGACTTCCACCGGCAAACTGTTTATCCGCACGATCCGCGGATGGCTCTGTTTGCCAAAGAACGTGCCGCCCACGGACACTTTTTGCCCCTCGGAATAGACCGCCACATGCAACCATTCGTTGAAATCTGTTTCTTCGTTCGATTTGACTTCTTCAACCAGCAAACCGAGCGAACTCGCCAGGGCGCGCACGTTGACCTGGTTCACCTCTTTGCCGCCGGCCAATTCCAGAAAACCCTTGAGCACCGAACGGCTGATGGGATCGCCGGGCATTTCGGCAGCCCTGCCCGCGTAGGTGATGACCACGCGCTCGTTGCGTTTCGGCGCCAATTGCGCGAGCAGGCGTCCGAGTTTTTCGCCGAGGTTCAAATAAGGTTTGACCAGCGCGTAGGTCTTGGCGTCGAGATTTGGCAGATTGACGGCGTTGCGCACAGCGCCGTGCACCAGATAGTCGGTGATCGCCTCGGCCACTTCAATGCCGACGTTTTCCTGCGCCTCCTCCGTGCTCGCGCCCAGATGCGGCGTCATGATCACCTGCGGCAGATCGCGCAAGGGAAATTCTTTGGGCGGCGGCTCCGTTTCATAAACGTCCAGCGCCGCACCGGCTACGCGCCCGCTCTTGATCGCGTCGTAAAGGTCTTGCTCATGGATGATGCCGCCTCGGGCGCAGTTGAGCACGCGCACCCCTTTCTTCATCTTCGCAAACGCCGCGGCGTTGATCATCCCACGCGTCTCCTCGCTCATCGGCATATGGACGGTGATGAAATCAGCGCGGGCGTAAATTTCGTCAAGCTCGACCAGTTCCACCTGCAGCTCCTTCGCCCGCGACAGCGACAAATACGGGTCGTAGGCCAGCACCCTCATGCCGAAGGCGATGGCGCGCCGGGCGACTTCGCTTCCGATTCGGCCCGTGCCGAGGACGCCGAGCGTTTTGTTGTAAAGTTCGACGCCTTGGAATTCCTTCCGGTTCCACTCCGCCGCTTTCATCGAACCGTGCGCCTGCGGAATTTTCCGCGCCAGCGCCATCAACATCGAGAATGTCAGTTCGGCGGTCGAGATCGTGTTGCCGCCGGGGGTGTTCATCACCACGATGCCCCGCTGCGTCGCGGTCGGGACATCCACGTTGTCAATACCCACGCCCGCGCGGCCCACCACGCGAAGCTTCGGGGCCGCCTCAATGATTCGTTTTGTCACTTTGGTTTCGGATCGCACGACCATGGCGGCAACTTCCCCCACCAGCGGCAACAGTTCGGCTTCGGCCAGCCGCTTTTCCAGCACCGTCACTTTGAACTCGGGCTGCTGTTGCAACAAAGCGATTCCCTTCGGCGAAATGGGGTCGCAAATCATCACGTTCATAAAGCAGGGCGGGCACTGTAGGGGAAGGCATCCAGCAGGTCAAATGTTCAAAAGGCGCGGCTCGCCGATACGGTCCCTGGCGCTCACGGTCGCGGGCGCGTGGGTGGCAGGAGGGGTCGAGACGGCGGCTGATTCGTGGTCCTGGTCTTAAACGCCGAACGCAGCAACCAGTGTCGCTTGAGGCCTTGCACCAGGTCATCGGTGTGAGTGACGGCCGCGGAAATTGCACTGAGAATGTTGGTGTTGGTCTGCACCTGCGCGTTCAGGTTGCTCGTGATGTTGGCGAGGTTGTCCAACGAGAGCGAAAGTTTTTCCGCAACGACGACCAGGTTGCTATCGACACTGGCGAGAGTGGCGTTCGCATTGTTCGCCGCCAGTTCGAGTTGTTGATTGAAATTTGTGGAAAAGAGCCAGCGGCCGAGCGAGCCGTTAAACTCGCGGAGCTGCGCCGTAATTTCGGCAAGGTTGGTGGCGGTCGGACGCGCGCTCAGGGCGAGCGCGTTCAGATTCGACGTCGCTTGCGCGCTGTTGGTCAACACCGCGGTCAATTGATTCGTCAGGTTGAGAATATTGGGTAGCGCCTGTTCCAATTCTTTCGCGATCCCCTCCAGCCGCTCGGTTACCGGAGGGGCTTCATCGGCCACTAACCAGTATCTGGAACTTTTGGTGTAAGGCGCGTAGGTGCCTTCCTTGTCCTGCCAAACGCCCGTGACGAGCTTTTTGCCGTTGACCACCTCCTCCCGGTAAGTCGCGTGATACGCGACATTGGTCGAACCCGAACTCCCGCCTTTGGTGACCTCCAAAAAGCGACTCCCGAGAAAACCCGTCGCTATCACTTTGACCCGCGAGTCAGGAAACCAGATGTAACCATAATTCGGTTCTTTGATTTTGAACTCGATGAAAACGTCATACTCTGACTCAGGATTCTCAGGCAGTATTTTGGTGATCTCTCCAGCGTCAAAACCCATCAACTTCACCGGATCTCCCACCTTCAGTCCAGCCGCGCTGTCCACATAAGCGTAGTAGGTCACCTTGGTCAGGAACCAGCCCTTCCGCACCGCCGTGTGATAGAGGTAGTAGAAGAAGCCCGACAACAACAGCACCGCCGCCAATCCGACGAAAATCCCGACTGCCCGCTCCATTCGGCTGAGCCGCGTGCGCAGTTGAGGTGTCAGGTCCTGCAGTGCCATGGGCTAGAGGGACGGAATGCCGGAGGGTTGGAGTTGCGGAGCAAAGGACGAATCACGACTCCAGCTCTCCGGGACTCCGTTTTCCTCGTTTCGCATATTGGCGGGTAAGTCCGTTTGGCGGATCGCTAACCGACAGGTTGCCCGCCGCTGAAATCCAACGCCAGCAGCCCACGCAACAACGGATCGTTGCTGCAAGTCAATTCGGCCCGTCCGCCGATCAGCGCCCATCGTTTTTGTTTTAACAATGCGAATTGTTTGCCCTGGTCCGTCCACGGACGCAGATCATGGCAGGCGACCACCAGCGTGGTGGGCCGTCCTTCCATCACCTCGTGGCCGCTGGAAAGCTGCGCCAGGAATTCCCCCCACCAGCGCGATTCCTGCGGGCCAAGTCCGGCCAGCGGGTTGTCCAGCAACAGAACTTCGGGGCCGGCCGCCAGGGCCCGGGCCAGGCCGACCCGCTGGCGCCAAGCGTGCTTGAGTTGTCCGGGAATGGCATTCGCGAACGGCGCGAGGCCGATCGCCTCCAGAATTTTTTTCACGCGTTCGTCCGTCTCGACCGTTTGCGCGTGGTGATGGTAACGAAGCGGCAACGCCGCATTTTCGGCGACCGTCAAGTGATTGAAGGAGCGGCCGCCATTTTCAAAAACCAAACCGATCCGCAACCGGGCCGCCAGAAAATCGTCCTCTCCCAACTCCGCGATATCGCTTCCAAAAAACCGCAGCGTCCCCTTCAGCGGACGATGCAACCCGGCCAGGGTTGCCAGCAGATCACTTTTTCCAGAGCCGGGGGGACCGCCAACCACCCAGTAGTCGCCCGCCGCGATACTCCAGTCGATCCCCTCGACCGCGACGGTCTCGACGACACTGGTCGTGCCGATGGTCACGTCGATCATTTCAATAGTCGCCGCAGTCCCGGCGACGGGCGTTTCTCCGGCAGGCGAAGGGGCATTCACATCACGAGGTAAACGATGATGAAGAGCACATCCAGCAATACGCAGGCCACGACGCTCTGGACGACGGCCCGCGTCGTCGCGCCCGAGACCTGCTCCAGCCGGAGCGGTTGCGCCAGCCCCTGGAAGCAGGTCACCACGGTAATGATGACGCCGAAGCCGCAGGTTTTCAGCGCCAGCAACGCGAAGTCCTCCCACGTCAGCGCCACCGCCAGTTGTTTGAAGTAATCGCCCGGCAACAGCGGCACGTCCTGCACGAACGCGAATAAATAGCCGCTGACCAGGGCGACAATGATGAAATAAACCGTGAGCGAAAAAATCGCCAGCGCCAAACCAACCATGCGAGGAATGACGAGGTAATGAATCGGGTCAATACAGAGCGCTTCCAACGCTTCCACTTCGCCCAGCGCACGCGAAGTGCCCAGTTCGATGACGTACGCGGCGCCGGCCCGCGCCAGCACGAGCAGCGCCGCAGCGAGCGGGCCGAGTTCACGCACCACCACCGTGACCATCACGGTACCGGCCAGACTCTGCGCGCCCACCCGCGTGAGCAGCGCGACCATCTGCCCGATAATCATCAATCCGAGCGCGCACGCCAGAAAACTGATCATCGGCAGCAGTTGCAAGCCGGCCCGGAAAATTTGCGAGCGGATCAGCGGATGAATGAGCCGCGAGGAAGTGTTGAATTTCGTAACCGCCACCCCGAGCGTAATCAACGTGAACGCGATCAACCCTTGCGCGGTCTGGATGAAGCGAATGATGTTGCGACCGACGGCATCAAGAAACCGAAATGGGAACGGCGCTGGCGGGGCGCGCTCCACGTCCGGCGGATTGGCGCTGCTGCTTTCCACGGCGGGAAGGTAGATTTTTTGGCGCGCCGGGTCAAAAACTGATTTCATCGAACCCGCGCAACGGAGCGTCGAACTTTGTTTCGGCGCGGAAACGAGACAGCGCGTTGCTTCCTTTTGCGCCGAAGCGGAGTTCGGCGCTCCCAATCACCACGCCGCCAGCTCCGCTTTCAGCCGCTCCATCGGCAGACCGACGACATTGGAATAGGAACCCGCGACTTTTTGGACGATCAGGTTACCCTTCTCCTGAATCGCGTAGGCGCCTGCTTTGTCCAACGGATCGACGGCGCTGAGGTAATAGCGGATTTGCTTCGCGTTCAGCGGACGAAACGTCACCTGCGAGGTCTCGGCGAGAATTTTCTGGCGAAAGCGGCGCAAGTGAATCAGGCACACGCCCGTGACGACCTGATGCGTGCGGCCCTGGAGTTGTTCGAGCATCTGCTCCGCCTGCGCCAGACTGGTCGGTTTGCCAAACAATTGCGTGCCCGCGCATACGAGTGTGTCCGCGCCAAGCACGAGGGCATCAGGAATCTGTTTCGCAACCGCGCGCGCCTTGCGATAGGCGTTGAGCTGACAAAGCTCGCGCGCGGTCAGTTGTTCGCGGTGCACCTCCGGCACATCGCTCGGCACAACGCGAAACTTCAGTCCCATCTCACGCAGTATTTCCGCGCGGCGCGGCGAACCCGAAGCGAGGATCAGGCGTGGCAGGCTCATTCAATCACCGGCCGGGCGTGCGTACCCGCGAACCGTTGACCGGCTCCGGTTGGAGTATTGGATTCTTGAGACCGGCATTTGCAGCGTCAATTTGCATGGCTCCCTGAGCCCGCTGCTCCAAGACTCCGTTTCTGCACTCGCGCGGGCCGCGTGAGTTCCAGAGCCTCTCCAAACGCGTTCAATTTGTGCGCAAATTGTTCGTCCGACAACACCGGCGCGGCGCCGCTCGTGTCGATTTCCTTCTCCAATTCAATCCACGATTTGCAGCCGCCGTAGCTTTCGAGCATAGCCAGCTCGGCCACGCGCGGCAGACGAAACACGCGCACAGCCAGCGCATGAATGTTTCTTTCCCTTCCCCAATGGAAGCGTTGAGCGATTACTTCGTCGCGCCAGATATGCTGGCCGCGCAACCGCTCGGCCGCCGCCAGTGAATCGAGCCGTTGACAGGCGGCGACTTCGCAGAAGAATTCGCAGAGCACCCTGTCCTTGCCGGGAAATTTCGGGGCGATCTTATCGAACCGCGCCTGGGCCGACGGGACCACACTCTCCCGCTGCTGATGATAGAGCGTTGGAAAAAGCAGAAACTGCGGATGCTCGACCTGGAACCCGCCGGGCCCTTCGCTGATGCCGCCCTTGCGCAGGATGACGATTTGCTCGCCGCGCCCCAGCGCATCCACCACCACGGCCCATTCTTTGAACCCGATACGCATGACGACAGGTTAAGCGGATCGAACTCGTTTGGCAATCTGTCGGGTGGGTTGTCAGTGGTCAGTTGCAGGTCGTCAGTTGTGGGACGTTGAGACGGTGCTGGACGCCTCAGACGCTCGAAAAGAACGGACCACGGACAACCAACAACGCGGCAACGCGCTCTTTGCTTGCCACCGCCGTGTCCTTCCCATAACCTCCGCCTGAAATCACGCCTATGAACAAAGCGACCCGCTTCAAACTATTCCTCATGATGGTCCTCGAACTGTTGGTCTGGGGCGCCTGGCTGCCGCTGATCAACAGCTATATGCAGTTCCTCCATTTTGACGACTGGCAGAGAACCTGGGTGAACAATGCGTTCGCTATTGCATCGATCACCGCGATGTTTTTCAGCAATCAGTTCGCGGATCGCAATTTTGCTGCGGAGAAATTTATGGCCGTAAGTCATCTGCTTGGAGGCGGCACTCGCTGTTCTATGTACCGACGATTTCCATCGCAAACTCAATTGCTTTCGCTCACATCAAAGACCCGCAGAAGGAATTTGGCATCATTCGCATGGGCGGAACTATCGGATGGATTGCCGCCGCGTGGCCGTTGTTCTTCCTGTTGGGAAGCAAACAGGGTGTCGAAGCCCAGGAGGCCAAGGCGTGGATCTTTATCCTGGCTGGTATAGTCTCGTTTGTGTTGGCTGCTTTCAGCCTGACGCTCCCACATACGCCGCCGAAGCGCGCCACCGAAGGGGTGCAAAAGCTTGCCTGGCTGGAAGCATTGTCTATGCTCAAGAAGCCTTTTATCCTGGTCCTGTTCATTGTCACGTTCATTGATGCGACGATCCACATGGGCTACTTCATCATGACCGGTGGCTTCCTTGAAAACGGCGTCAAGCTCGAACCAAAATGGATCATGCCGGCCATGAGTATCGGTCAGGTTGCCGAAATCGGCACCATGGCGATTCTGGGGGTTGTCCTCAAACGGCTGGGTTGGAAAAAGACGATGATCCTCGGCATCCTCGGGCATGCGGCGCGGTTCGCCGTTTATGCATTCTTTCCACAATACCCGGGACTCATCATCTTCGTGCAGATTCTTCACGGTATCTGCTACGCGTTTTTCTTCGCTACAGTTTATATCTTTGTGGATGAGTTTTTCCCCAAGGACGCGCGTTCCAGCGCACAAGGTTTGTTCAACTTTTTGATTCTGGGCGCGGGACCATTCGTTGCCGGTATCATCTGGCCGCAGCTCGAAGGCAAATTCAAGAACGGCGATGTGATCGATTACCAGACTCTCTTCCTCATTCCAACTGGAATGGCGGTTGTCGCGGCGGTCCTGCTGATGGCTTTGTTTAACCCTCCTCACCAGGCAGAAGCAAAAGTGGAAGGAGTCCCGGCACCGGCTCACTGACTGCCTTTTTTCAAGGTGCGGCCGCAAGAGACGGGCGCGTCCGCGTCGGCGCACTAATGGGCCTGTTTCGCCTCCTGAAAAGTTTCGCTGGATCGTCGCGAAACGAATTAACTCCCGCAGGTTTATTTCTGCCCGTGCTCTTCCTCGGTCACCGGCCTGGCCTGATAATCTTCGATCAGTTCCTTGACGCGGCGGGCGTCCGCTTTGCTGTGGCCGTGGCTGGCCAATGGGTCCGTGCCGCCCGAAGACTCGATCAGAATGTCCGCCCAGATCAGTCCGGTTTTTACATGAACCGAGGCGATTTTTTGAACGCTGATGCTGATTTCGTCCCGACTGAACCAGGAGCGTTTGCGCCGCACCACGGCCTTTTCGCTGACTTCGATGACCGTGGGAAAGAGAAAATTGCCTTTTGTCCACCGGCTGGCTTGGAATGCTTCCATAGTCCTCCTTCGATCTATGAACTTTTTGCACCGGGCAGGCAAACTAATAGTTCACGCCGCGTCAATGCGACAGGTGCAGGCCTCATCAAGTCAGGGCGCGCTGTTTGAAATCAGGGCGTTCGGTTTGTACGACTTTTAAGGTGTTGCGCAGTCCGCAGGTGGTCCTCAGGCAGCGCTGCGGCGCTTGTCGCCGTAATATTCCTTGTACTTGTAGCAATAATTGTCGCGCGAATGGACTGACTCACAGTTATAGACCAGGCCGACAACCTTCGCCTGGCGCTGTCGCAACATCTCGAGGGCCTTGGCCGCCAGCTTGGCGCGGGTGAACCGGTTCCGCGCCACGAAGATCACGCCATCGGCGCTCGACGCCAGGCTTGGGGTGTCATCCGCCGCCAACACGGGCGCGCTGTCCAACACCACGAAGTCGAACCGGTCGCGCATCTGCCTGAGGAAGGCCCCTGTGCTTGGGCTGAGGAAGAGTTCGCCGGCATTGTCCGCGAACCTGCCGCTCGGAATGAAGAACAAATTGGGCACAGACGTCTGCAGCATCGTCTTCTGCACCCGTCGGGCCATGATTTCGTCGAGCTGGTCGATCGTATCTTTCAGGAGGCGCGCGTCGTCCGGTCTCAGGGCCGAATTCGAGCGGATTGCCTTCTGTGAGAGGGTTTGGATCATGAGCTGAACGGCGGAATCCTTGTCCCCTTTGAATACGGGCTCGTGGGTGAGCAACTCGGCGAGCCCGGTCTCACCGGCCAGACCCAGTTGACCGTCAAGAGCGCCGCGTCGCAGGTCGCCGTCGACGAGCAGGACGCGGGCGCCGGTGAACGCCAGCGCGAGAGCCAGATTGATCGCGACGGTTGATTTGCCTTCGCCGGGGACGGCACTGGTGATCAGGAGCACTTTGGGCCGATGGCCGCTGCAGGCCATCAGGATGAGCGAGGAACGCAGGTTACGCAACGATTCAGCAAAGGCGTGGCGATGGTCGTGCGGCTCAACCAATCGGACCAAGCCGGTTCGGCGCTCACGCCGTACCCGAGGCACCTGGCCCAGCATCTCCTCCTGCGGGAAGCGATCGGCGAACTCGGCGATCGAGTTGAACTGATCGTCGCTGCTTTCGAGAAAGTAAAGCAGCGCCAGCCCCAGAGCGAGTCCGGCCAGGCTGGCGCCGCCCAGCATGCCGAGCAGGCCCCGTGGTTTGGCGGCGGCGACCGAAGAGCCCTGCATCCTGGTGACCAGCTCCTGGTCCAGGTTGTGATTGAGGTCAAGACCCTGCAACGTATTGTGGAGGCGATCATAGCTGCCCTGGGCCCGCTGGACATCGAGGCGGTGGCGCTCGATGTCGGCCAGACGTTGGCTGGTTTCGCGAACCTTCTGTTCCCATTCCTTGATCGAGTCATTCACCGTCTCGAGTTTCTGCAGGACCGATTGCCGGGAAGCCGCCCGTTGGTCGCGATTTTCCCTGTGGAACACGCCGAGCAGCTCCTCCGCGCGCGCGATCTCCTCGTTTAACTTCTGGATCTTCGGGTGCTGCGGCTGCAGGTAGCGCGCGAGTTCGTCCCGGTCCCGATTCAGCATTTCCACGCGCTGCCGGGCGCTCAGATAGTCGGGAGTGCGGGCTGAGGCGGGGTCGGAAGTATCCAACGCTCCGCCCGGAGCGGGTTCACTGCCTTCGCTCCCGTGGGATCGATCGGCGGTCATCGATTCAAGCATCTGGCATTCCATTCTGAGGTCGGCCTGTTGCAACGTAAGTCTGGCAAGATAGGAGCTGGCGCTGTTGTTTTGTTCCTGGAGCATCGCCAGGCTCGTGTCACGCTGGTCGGCCAACAACTGGTCCTGCGCGGCCTTCAGTTGGTTCTCTTGTTTCTCCAGTTCGCGCGTCAGGGAATTCAGGGCATCACCCGAGCTGGCCGTGCGGACCTCCTTGCGGTAGACGAAGTATTCGTCCACCAACGCATCGAGGAATGCCTGTGTGTAGGCCGGTTCGGGACCGGAAACTTCCAGGACGATGACGGCTGTCCCGGGTGTGGGGCGGATACGGAGTTCCACGGGAACACATTTCAATTCCGGCGTGAGAGATGCCAGCCGGTTGGTGGCGCGCGCTTGCAGGTTCTCGCTCTGGAGCAGTTCGATCTGGGTGCCAAAAAAGAACTGCAGTTCCTCGCTGTACGAAACGCCTTCAGGCAAATTAACCTTGCCGCTCACCCAAAGGCTGGCTTGGGAGACATACGCCTGCGGCCGGCTCAGCACGTAGAAACCCACGAGGCAAAGGGCGGTCCCGGTCGTCAGGGCCGGCAGCCACCAGTGCCGCCACAGGTAACGCACAAAACGCGAGGGTCCGCCCCTGCCTTCCGGGCCGGGTTGCGGATAGCGATAAACGGGGTAGTTGGGATACTGCCGCGGTAAAATCTTCGTCTCCATTAGACGTTGAATGCCCGGCTTGGGACGAAAACCAAATCGCCCAGCTCGAGCTCGAGACGGATGTCAGTTCTTAGTTACAGGAAATAAGCTTTCGGGTCAAGGATACTTTTCCCGGTGAACTGATGGGTTGCACAAAAGTTCACGCAAGAATTCGCGACTTAAGGGTTATAGAAAAGCACAGGAGACCGCGTGTCTGTACGATCTCTCGGAATCCTGTTCCGTACCCCCTCCCGATAGGCGCGCAACGCAGAATCGGAGCGAAGTAGGTTCGTGTAGCGGAAAAGAGGCAGCGAACTGACCGGCGCGAAGCGTTTGCCAAGCAGATTCAGTCCGGGAGCTATGCAGTTCTCCCTCAACGTCAAGGAGACACGAAGTGCTTGCCCAGAACTATCTGACTCTGAGATCGGTTCGCCTCAAGTCCGGTGAGGAATGGATCGCTGACGGTCAGGGACTTTCTTTTGTCTTCCCGAAGCGAGGTGCGGGAAGATGCGTCCGCGAACAGGTTGCCGAGTGTCTTATACCCGGAGATGTTCTTGCACTGGCTGCGGGGTGGGGAGGCAGGCTTTGTGTCTCCGGCCAAGGCGAGCTGCTTTTTCAGAGCTTTTCCATTTGTCTGGAACACCTGTTTCCTCTGTTTGCGAGCAGTGAGATATGTCGGCTCCAGAGCGTCCTTGAAGGTTTCAAAGGGGATAAGTTGTTTCCGGCGTCCAGCGCGCTGGCCAAGGAGTGTCACCGGCTTCTTCGAGACGTCCCTGCCGAGTTCAACCTGGATCACCGCAGTCAATTGTTGAGGATCGTCGCCGCGGTCTT
>QHOP01000352.1 GCA_003219345.1 Verrucomicrobiota bacterium | reverse complement strand
CGAAAGCAGAATCACCCCCCGGTTCTTTTTCTGTCTGGCCGTATGAGTACTACGTTCAGATGACAAATGCATCGGTCTGGTGGTCCTGGGTAGCCAGCACTTCGGGACCGGTGACACTGGAAGTCCTGAGCTTTTCAACCAACGATTTCAAGCTAGGCGCCATCGATGTCTGGACGGGAACAAATTTGCCGTCCGGTTCCAACTTCGTTGCCGGTATCTCTCTGGATATTGGACGCCATCCATTTTTAACATTCTCTGCAAGCCCGGGCACAACCTACCAGTTGCGCTTGGTTGGAACCAATTACGGCGATTTTACGCTGAGAGTCACCGAAACTAATAAGCCGATCATTGTGGTTCAGCCGTTCAGCCGGACGGTTTCCACCAACGGGAGCGTCTTTTTTAGCGTCGTGGCGGCCGGTAATCCACCGTTTTCCCAGCCGTTTTCTTATCAATGGCGCTTCAACGGAGTTGATTTGCCGGGCGAAACTCTGCCGATTCTCAGTATGGACAATCTGACCACCAATCAATCAGGCGGATACTCGGTCATCGTATCCAATGCGGTCGGCGGAACTATCAGTGACACCGTGAATTTGTATGTGACCGAAGCGACGGCGACTCCGCGACTGACGTCAATGGGGAACGTCATCGGACAATTTGATTTCAGCATTCTCGGAGAGCCAGGCAGGCTGTATCGGATTCAGTCGTCCACCAATTTAATCGACTGGTCCGAAGAAAAGAGTTTCCCGAAGGAATTCATCTACTACGGCAGCAGCTCGGTCCGGCAGCGGAATGGTCTCGTTTACAACAACCAGAATGTCTTTTCGGTTCCACAATCTTCGCCGCACCGTTTTTATCGGACGACCGACTATGTTCCTCCTCTCGCAGCCTGCATTAATAATCTGGCCGCAATTCGTTTCGCCAAAGAGATTTGGTCACTCGAAAACAAGGGGCTAGGAACCTTTGGCACTACGCCAGATGCAAGCCAGATAGCTCCATATCTTAAAAACGGCGGCCCAGCGTGCCCCTTGGCGGGGCCACGCGGCACTTTTCAAGTGTCCTATATGATACATCAACTCTCCTCGAATCCGTCCTGCAATTTCGGTCACATCCTCGAAGAGCCGGAATATTGAAATGACAGAAGGTGGCATCAAGCCTGTGCAAAATAGGGTTTCAAAAAAGCTGAAAAGGGCCGCGCGAACCGTGTAGGATGCGGTTGGTCCAGTTTGCCTTGCAGTCCGAAGGCGCTTCACCATGATTTCGCGCCATGGACTGGCTCACCAATCCCGAAATCTGGGTCAGCTTGCTGACGCTCACCGTGCTCGAAATCGTTCTGGGCATCGACAACATCGTTTTCATCTCCATCCTCGCCGGCAAGTTGCCGCCGGAACAGCAGGCCAAAGCGCGGCAAACCGGCCTGAGCCTGGCGCTCATCACGCGAGTTCTGCTCCTGTGCGGCCTGGCCTGGATGGTGAAACTCACCTCGCCATTGTTTCACATCCCGGCGTTCGGGCTGTTGCCGGAGCCGCATTCAGTTTCCGGCCGGGATTTGATTCTGCTTTGCGGCGGGTTGTTTCTGCTCTGGAAAAGCACGCGGGAGATTCACGAAAAACTGGAGGGCGAGGACGGGGCCGTCACCAGCCGCCTGGCGCCCAATTTTGCCAGCGTGGTCATTCAAATCCTGCTGCTCGACATCGTTTTCTCGCTCGACTCGGTGATCACGGCGGTCGGCATGGCGCGTCAGCTCGGAGTAATGGTTGCCGCCGTCATCATCGCGTTGGTGTTTATGCTCATTTTCTCCGGGCGCATCAGCGAGTTCATTCAGCGGCATCCGACGCTGAAAATGCTCGCCTTGAGTTTCCTGCTGCTCATCGGCTGCGCGCTCGTGGCCGAAGGTTTTCACAAGGAAATCCCGAAAGGCTACATCTACTTCGCGATGGCCTTTTCCGTCGGCGTGGAGAGCTTGAACATTCGGCTGCGGGCAAAACAGCCTGCCCCCAAGGTGGCGTTGCATCAGCCGTATCGCTGAGCGCTGAAACCGTCTATTCTCCTTTGTCGAGGCTGTCCTTGATGCGCTTGATGTGGCCGCGTCCCATGCCTTTGACTTCGCAGCCCAGCTCCAGATAACGTCGTATCCGCTCGTCATCGAGGATGCAGAAGCAATCGATCATCGCAAAGGGCCGGCCAACGCTGCTGAAGACTTTGTCCGGATCGAGCTTCAGATACGCCTCGTGACGCACGGCCAGAACGATGGCGTCCGCGCCTTTCATCGCCGCCCACATGTCTTTCTCGAGGCGAAGGTCGTTCAAGCTTTCCTGCCGGTGGAAGAAGCGCGACAGGCTGTAGGCGGGATGGGGATAGGTGTCTTGCGCTTCGAATTCCCACCAGTGATCGAGGTAAGGATCGTGCACTTTGACCTCGGCGCCCATCTCGGTGAGTTTGCGGACCATGACCTCGGAACCGCTGTAGCGCGTGTCACCGACGTCTTCGCGATACGCTGCGCCGAGCAGGAGAATGTCGGCGGCCGCCAGCGGTTTGCTCATGTTGCGGAGGGCGTCGCGGACCATTTGCGGCGCATGTAGCGCGCGGGTGTCATTGATGTCGATGGCCAGCGGCGTGATCCGAAAGATATCGTCCTCCCATCCGAAAATGTGTTTGTAAGCCCACATGCCGAGACCGCCATCCTTGGGCAGACAATAGCCGCCGATGCCCGGACCTGGGAACAGCATATTCGAATGCGTGGGCCGGACTTTGATGGCGTCGATGACCTTCTTCAAGTCCACCCCGTTGCGTTCGGCAAACAACGACCATTCGTCCATAAAAGCCAGGATGGTGGCGCGGTAGCTGTTCTCGATGATCTTCGCGGTTTCGGACTCGATGGGGCGTTCCAGCACGGTGAGCGGGTATTTCTTCGTGTTCAACACTTCGTTGAGAAACCGGGCGACCCGCTTCCGGGCAGCCTTGTTGACGCCGCTGCACACGCGCCAGAGGTCGCGAATGGAGGCGACGTAATTCTTGCCCGGCATCACCCGCTCGTAACTGTGCGCGAGCAGAGGCTCCGATTGCAGCCCGCGCCGTTCGAACATCTTTTTCATGATGGGGTACGCCACCTGTTCCGTCGTCCCCGGAGCCACCGTCGTCTCGATCAGCACCAGCGCCTCGGGCGGGATGTTCTCGGCGATGGTGGCCAGCGAGGCTTCCAGCGCGGCCATCTCCGCCGCGCCGGTCCGCACGTTGCCCAGAGATTCCTTCAGGTAATCGCATTGCACGTCCACAACGACGACGTCGGCGAGCTTCAAGGCTTCTTCGGTGTAGGTGGCGACCAGGGTCTTTTTCTGTTTCACACAGCGCTCGATCAACTGGTGCACTTCCGGGTCCTCGGCCTTCACGGGCGAAACGCCGCGGTTCAACAAGGGGATTTTCCAAAAGCTGCGGGTGCTGGGCCGTTGCACGCCAATAACGAACT
>QHOP01000351.1 GCA_003219345.1 Verrucomicrobiota bacterium | reverse complement strand
GTTATCAAGCTGGCGGATGGCTGCCGGAGCGTGAGCAACGCCTCCAAAATCTTCGAGGGAAAATCAGAAATTGGTAGCGGGTGACTTTTGTCAGCACCGCAAGCGCCCGTAGGGCAGAGCATCAAGTTCAAAAAGAGACGTGATCTATGACGACTGGGTTCGCAATCCGCCAGCGCCAATGGTGTGTCGCGCGCCTGGGGTATTTTCCATCTTCCTTGTGTCTGGTGGCCTCGCTGCTTTCCAGTGAGGCTCTACCCGCGCAGGCTCAAGCCCCACAGCAACCTGGTGCGGGGCCGGCGCCCGGAACCCAATCCTCCAAAGGGGCGCCTGACCTCTTCGAACCGCCGCCAGTAAAACCAACGCGGAACGAAATCTCAGTTTCCGGCGACTATCTCTTCGGACAGGGGACCGTGACGTTTCCAGAGTTATTTTCATTGCGAAATTCTGGTTTTGCTCTGGGTAGTTCGCCTGGCGTCGGTATCGCTGACCGAAAGTCCGACTATATCGGGGCCACGATATCTTATTCTTTTGGTCAGGCATGGTACCTCGACTTATCTTATGCGCGTGGCCACTCCAGTGCGACTGGACCTATCCGCTTCCCTAATCTTATAGGCGCCCCCCCCTTGGACTTGGCTACCACCTTCACTATCAATGACGATTGGTATCAAGCCTACGTACGATACACTTTCCCGGCATTGCGGTTCACGCGACTTTCCGCCTATCTACGAGCGGGGGTCAGTTTTGTTCAAGCAGATCTACGTGCCACGAACACCGGGCCAGAGTCGCCCGATGGATTCTATAAGCAAACGGATCGAACCGAAGACATCCTCGGGAACGTTGGGTTTGGGCTCGTTTATTTTGTTTACAGGAGCAACCGCGCCAAACTCGGTCTGCAACTGGAGGGAGAAGGCTTTTACGGTCACCGCTCTCAAGACAGCCGTGAGGACTTGGACACCGTTGACCCCTCTCGCATTGTGAATGCCAGGATTGACAATGATCTTTACGGCGGACTTGGGCGATCCACAGTCCGTTTTGAATACGCCTTGGGACGTCGCGGAGTGTTCAAGCTTACTGCCGACGCCGGCATGGAAGTCAAATACACACGAATTCAGTATTCGGATTTTGGCATCGGCACTCGCGACGAATTGCTGTGGGGACCTTACGCGAAGATTGGATTGAAGTACTCTTTTTAGTTGGCTCCAGAGGCAGGACTCGGAGATTTCCCAAGCACTTTTCACAGGCAAAATATTCAATTTCTGCCCGTAAAATCCAGCAAATTCTTCAAACTCGATACTAACCCAAAACCAACTCCGAACTAATTTTACTACACACTTTACTACACACATGCTCCCGTGTGGGTCCGATCCGCGGGCTCCTCGGGTGTCGCCTTGTGTCACACGCCGCATACGAGAAGAACGCCGTCGCCAATTCGTGCCACTGCACTGCGGCAGCGCAGCGGCCTTGAGCAGTGTCGATTTCACACCTGCCCGTTCATTCTCGCCGTTCATTTTCGTCGCGCAGCGAATAGCTGGTGCGCGTGAAATCCTAGAAGCAGGCCCCTTGGCGGAGGCGGAAAGGTCAAGCGAGGAACGGAAAGCGGCGAGTCGATTGTTTGAGCCGACCCGTAGAATCCTTGAACTTTCCGACTTCGCCATACAATGGCCTGCCTGACTTCACGCACTGCGGGACGCGACTCGGCGCCGCCGTATAGGCCAAGGCAAATCGGCGGATTGAGCCTGGAATAAATCGACGTGCGGTCCGCGCGATTTTCGATTGGTGTGTAAGCCGAACTGGTTTTCGCAATTTCATTGATCCGTCAGCGGTTTCGGAATGGAAACGAAGTATCTTCGTTTCCAGCCGCTTCGGTTGGGACGTTGGCGACGGGAGACGGAGCGATTCCGAAGGAGGGGAACAGGGGCCGGAGGAAGTAGCGGAGCGACCGAGCCAACGTCACTACGGAAGCGCACGCGGCTGCGTCGTTCTTAAGCCGGAACGAGCACGGCGCGGAGCAGAGCAAGCACCACGGGCGTCGGGGTGCGTGGCGACGCGGCGCGGAGCGCGTGTTGGTTAGAATGGAACCTATACTGTTACCTGGAACTCAATAGTAGGCGGCATTTGCCGCGTTCAAGGAGCACCGAGTGTGATTGGCCCTTGGACGATGCAACTCCGGACATTTCGGCAGACCTGGAATCAATCGGTGAGCGCACCCAATGGCGAAACATCTTATTTCTGGCGCGTAGCCCGCTACTATTGATAAAAACCAGGCATGTCATTCAGGTCGTCCCTGTTTTTTGTTGTAAGTTGCTGGCTGGCGTCTCCTGCGCCAGCCAGCGAGATTGCCTCCCGTTTCGTTCCGACGAACGACATTGGCGGTTGGCCGACTGAACGGATGAAACGGTCAAATGCCCGACGACCGGGATCGAATGTTGTGGCGCCTGCGCCGCTATGGGCTAACGCTCGAAAAACTGAAGTTCAACACCCTCGCTCCCCGGACGGCACACCCAAGCGAACTGACTCCGCAGCGAGTTCCCGTGAAACTGCTCAAAAGCTCGGCGGCTCCCCAAGCCCGCACCCGCTGGACTTTACCCCGAACACAAATTGGGTGGATGTAGGCTTTAAGGATATCCTGGTTCCGCAACTCAACCCGCTCGGCCAGCCGCTGCGTTACAAAATCGCGCTCACCAATGCTGGCCCGGCCACCGCCACGAGCGTGGTATTGACCCATCCGATTCCCGTCGAGTTAACCGGCCCGTCCGCCACCCCCTCGCAGGGGACGTATGCCATCACCAACGGACTGCTTCGTTGGAAGGCCGGAACACTGGCGGCGGGCAACACCGCCGAAATTTCCATTGAAGCGACGCCCATTGCTGAAGGTGGGGCGGAGATGGCAGCCAGCATCACCACGACGGAGTTTGATTACAACTCCATGAACAACTCCGGTTCAGTCGGGATGCCCCTCGGCGTGGCAGACCTGGCGGTCGGAATTCAACGTCCGCCGGACAGGGAAATTCAGGCCGGACGGCCCTTCTCGTTGTCTGTTACTGTGACGAATCTCGGCCCGGACACCAGTTCGGACGCAACGCTGTTCAGCAGCGGCAGCGACGATTTTGTTCCACTCGGATATGCTCTATCTCAAGGGCAGGTGATTGAATTCCGCGAAGGAGGCATTCCGTGGCAGGTGAACTTTGGCACCTTGCCACCATTTGGTACGGCGCGACTGACACTGAACCTGATTCCAAAGCAGTCGGGCAAATTAGCCTTCGTTTCATCGGTCGCAGGCACAACGACCCAACCGGACGACTTGGCAACTTCCACGAACGACTCAGCGGTCGCGGAATTCCTCGTCGCAGTCGGACCAGGCATCATCGAGTTCGCGACGGCGCGCACGAATGTTTGGGAGAATTCTGGGATCGCGGTCGTGGAAGTCCGTCGTCACGATGGGGCTGAGGGCACGGTTGAAGTTTCATTCTCGATCGCAGTGCCCATCATCAACAATAGGCAACCCGAGTGCAACCGCGAGTTGAGCCTGAGGTTAAGCAACGCGACGGGCGGCGCGTGTTTGTATGGCACGACTAATCTGGCCGTGAGCATCGTCGATGACGACCTGATTCCGTCCGGGGAGTTGAAAGCGGCCTCCGTTGCGACAAACGGGCTGAACACCGGGGCGGGAACCGGCAGCGGCTATCCCTCCATCAGCGCCGACGGGCGATGGCTTGTTTTTATGAGCACTGATGGCGATCTGGTGCCAAACGATACCAACGGCGTGGCGGATGTCTTTCTTGAGGACTTGCGCACCGGACAAATCGAGTTGCTGAGTGTCAATGTCAATGGTGACCACAGCGGCAACGCGGGTTCAGCGCTTCCCACCATCAGCGCCGATGGCCGCTGGGTGGTCTTTGCAACCAAGGCGACGGACATTGTGACGAACTATGTGCCTCCCGGAACCATTCAGACGGTGGTGCGCGACCTTGAAAAAAACACCACACAATTGGTTAGTGTGACCCCGGATGGCTCCGGGAGTGATGGGGAAAGCTCTCCAGCCTTAGCTCGGAGTTACAACGGCAATCCGACGGGCAGCATCAGCAGCAATGGCCAGGTTGTGCTTTTTTACCACGCTGGACGCGATTTGGTTCCCGGAAACACTAATGAACACGTGGCGTATTTCATCCGCGATCTGTCCGCGCAAACAACGCGGCTGGTCACCGTTAATGCCGATGGCACCGGTCCCGCCACTGGAGACGAGTACCCCGAAGCTGCACTGAGCGCGAATGGCCGGCGAGTAGTGTTTAGAAGCAGGGCTCGAGACCTCGTTAAGGGATTCAACAATGGCAGCTATCAGGTTTTCGTCCGCGATTTGCCCTCGGAAACGACTATCTCTATGGCGGGCGGACCTGATGCCGGCCAAGCCGTGATTTCTGCTGATGGCCGCTATGTGGCCTTTTCTGACGGCGTCGTCGTCGTGGAGGCCGTGAACGGTGTGCCCTGTCCAGCTAGCGATGGATTGTCTAAGCCCTCCAACACTCCGAGCCTGAGTGCTGATGGACGATTTGTCGCGTTCCGGAGGGGGTCCGGCACGGGGAACGTGCCGCCAAACGACTCACAAGTGTATGTGCGGGACTGCTGGAGCAACACTCTCGCTTTAGTCAGCGTGAATTGCCGGGGCGACGGCCCTTGCAACCGGCACGCGCGCAACCCGGTGATCAGTTCTGACGGCCGTTACGTCTTCTTTCAAAGCTTCGCCACGGATCTGGCGCCGGGTATGTTCGATGACAGCATTGTGAGCCTTTATCGTCGTGACCTAGTGGAAGGCAAGACCGTTCTCATCAGCATGAACCGCGCTTTAACCGGCGGTCCTGTGAAGCCCGGTTCCGTCAGTTTCAGTTACCCGGCTTTGAGCGCGGACGGAACGGTTGCCGCGTTTACCAGTTCGGCTGAGGACCTGGTGTGGGGTGATAACAACGGCGTCGTTGACGTGTTTGTCTGGCGCGCCGCTTATCCGTATGCGTCTGGCCCGGCACTGCGGATTGACCGGGAGAACACCGATATTTTGTTGAGCTGGCCGCGCGACGCCACGAATTTCGTCCTGCAATCCGCGCCGGACCTCAGCGGTTCAACCTGGGCGAACGTGTCAGTTACCGGCACGAACACGGTCTTTCGGGTTCAAGTGACTGGCCGCGCCTTTTTCCGTTTGCAAAAATCGCAATAGTCAGAGTGTCACCTTGGGGTTAGGTTTCCTGGTACTCCTTTCTGCGGTATGTTGCGGGAAAGCTTTTCGGTCTCCCGATTCATCCCTTGGATTTGCTTTTCTTTCCGAGGACTGGTGAAAAAGATGTAACCGTCCCTGCGTTCCCTGTCGGCGCGCAGCTCAGTGCGTTCTGCATCCTGGATGACAAGTGCGAATCCGCCCGGATCAATGACGCCGTAGCTCTCGGTTCGGAGCACCCTTACGGGCACGCCCGCAATGGCCAGTTCCCGGAATGCGTTTTTGTTATAGTTAATCACCTGCTCGGCGGCGATGATCTTCTCGGCAACTTTTTCCTCATAGTAATTTTTGAATTTCGCGTAGATAGCAGCGGTTGCTAGGACGGTGAGGGTCAACGCGAATGCCAGGCTGCTCAACCATGCCGTTCTCCAAATCCGTTCCGGCCAGATGCGGCTGGCTTCGGCGGAAGCGTCTCGAATCCGCATCAATGTCGGCATGACCTGTTTGGCCAACTCCTCGGATCGGCTGACAAAGGGCGAAATGATTTCGCGATTGATGCCCGTCTCCAGCGTCCTTTGCACACCTGCAACAATGGCCTTGGTGTCAACCTGAGCGCCGATGTCTTTCAGGAGGGCGTCGAAACGGGCGATGGTTTCATTGCACTTGGCAACTGCTGCGCGGCACAGTTCGTCTGTCCGCTCCGCGTGGTTGGTGATGTTGAGATTCCGTCGGTCTATCGCCTGGGCGAGCAAACCGATTTCATCGCGCAGCTTGAGGAAGTTCGCGTGGGCGTTTTGATTCGCTTCAATGACCGCCTGTGGGACGCGCTCGGCGTAGTGGGCATAAATGTCCAGCACCAGGAATAGTTGGGTGAAAAACTGCGTGCTGTCGCCTTCGGCGAAACGGTAGTAAACCTGCCGGGCCAGTTCCCGCTTTTCAGCAGGATAACTGGCCAGCAGATCTTCAAACAGATTGGAGTTAAGCATAACGTCTCCTTTCATCCGATGAGATTCAACTTCACGCCGCGTTTCGGGGTCGCCGGTTCGCCAATGGGCGGCGCGGCCTTGAGCTTGATGCCAGCAGCTTCAACTGTGGGCAGGAGCTTGGCGGCGATCCGGTCGTATTGGGCGAACAACGTGCCCAACCAATCCTGCAACACGCCGCGAGCCATGATGTCCAAGCCAAGCTCGTCGTTGCCGATGGCTTCGTTGAACGGAATCCCCCGCTGGTGCTCGGCTTCCAATTTGGCGAGCCGGAGTTTCACAAACTCGGACAGCACCGGCAGTGTGACACTGCCTGCGTGAAGGTTCAAAAGCTCCCGCTCCAATTCGCTGCCGTCGAACATTCTGGTTTTCGGAGCGCGAGCGGGATTTCGGACAATGACGTATTCAACCTGACTGCCGCAGAACTGGCAGACTGCATCGAGATTGGTCATTACGTCCAGGTCATCGAGCGGAAACAGCATGATGGTGATGCCGATGCTCTGCGCGGTGGCGATTTCAAAGAAGTGCGTCGAGTGAAGTGCCTTCATCAGCAGCCCGTCCAGATGCGCTCGCGGATCAACGAGTGTGACCGGCGTGGCGGTTGCCTTCCGCAGAATCGAAATCAATTCGTCGAGGTCGTCCGGCTGACCGTTCAACGGAACAAGCTTGGTTTGACCGGGGAATAATCTGGATAATGTCCGGTTGTCGCCGTCCAGATCAAATCCCTGCCAGTGGATGCCGCGTTGGTTGAGCCAGCAGGCCCGCGCGACGATTTCGAGACTTTTGCCCACGTTACCTTTGGCCTGCATGGGAAGAATCAGGCGATATTTCGTCGTTTTCATA
>QHOP01000350.1 GCA_003219345.1 Verrucomicrobiota bacterium | reverse complement strand
GACGCAGAATCCTTAGCTGTTAAGGGGTAACGCGTGCCTTGCCCAAAATGTGGTCGGCGAGAGGCTATCTCCGATGTTACATTCGTCGTGCAGTTTCGGTTGCACAATCGCCTGTTGGAATTGGCCGTGATGAGACAAGAATCCAAAGTGCGCCCGATTCCTGGTCGCCACAAGCACCGACCACAAAATCCAACCGGTGCGCTGCTGGGCATTCCCTGCGCTCGCTCGAGAACGGTATCCGCGACTTCCCGGCAAACTGAAGGCGCTAATCGGGGTTGTCTCCAGCGATTTTCGCATACAGAGTCCTAGTGGAAAATTGACAACGATGGAGCTTTGCTCACATCGACAACTGTTCGACTGCTATCCGCCGCGACGCGGACGGTGGAGCGCACCTGTTAAGCTGCATATTTACCGTCTCATTCTTCACAAAGCTTACACAATCCAAAGCCACCGAAGCCAAGTCCGTAAATGAATAGGAACGTGATCCAATGTCCAGTGGCGATCCACTCCCAAATCGGACAGATCAAAATGGGCGGAAAGAAAGTCAATCCAGCCATAACACCAAGCGCGCCCCACTGGTGGTAAAGAAAAATGATAACCTTGATGAACCCGACGTTGATGCCAACGAGAGCCACCATCCCAGCGAGGAAATGTAGAACTTTTCTCGTGGGCGGTGCACCTGACGTCCAAGATAGAACCTGACGCGCTCGCGTGACCAGCCAAACAGAATCCGGTAGTGGCACAGTTTGGTTCCCTAACGCTCGACTTCGCTAAACGAAAAACGCCTCGAGTTTTCGTCCCTAACGATATCGCGTGGATAGTCACCGTATAAAATCACTTTCGCGTTCCCATTAAGGGTTGGGCAATCAAAGCCGGGGCCGGAAATACACTCCACCGTGTTTCCGTTGGCCATTTTCAAAGCGCAATAAGTTCTGCCATCATCTAGCTGTGGCTTAAGTTCAATTGTTCCTGAGAGTTTTTGCATATAATCTTCCTATCCGCTACTTCAACATACCAATGCCACGATTTCCTCTAAAGTCCAGACGTGATCGCTGACGCCCCTTCCCATCGTCGATGCGACCCGCATCTTCCTGGCCGCTTCACATCCGAAGATGAAATGGGCGTGTAAGCCTCCCTCATAAATCACGCCTTTGAGGTCCCAATTCGCGGCCGTGTTCGGTCAGCATCTTCATCAACATCTCGTCGAACTTTTCCTGCGAGAATTGTGTGCCCATCTTCCACGCGTGCCTCACATGTTTGTATTCGATTTGTTTCATGCTCGATGTTGGACTGCGTTATGTGCCAAGTGCGACGAGGGGACCAAAATGGGCGGGGCGGCTGTGGGATGCAGCGCGAGTTAGGCGTTGCGGCTTTTGATGGGGACTTTGTGCTGCTCATAAAGGTACTGGACAAAACCTATGGTTTTGGTGAGTGAACCAAGCGCACCACTGGTAGCGGAGGTGGAAAGTCCGTGGACAACCTTGCAAAGGTCGCGGTAGTGCTGATAAATCTGCTCGAAGCGATCGCCAGCCACCAATCGAATTCGCTCCTTCGGCGGATATTCCTTAAACATATCTTTCTCGACCGCCTCTTGTGGTATCTTGCCAGCCCGAATGCCAATTTCATTTACCGCCGCTTCAAGAATGGTGCGACTGAGCGACTGAACTGCGGAAAACTGACCAAGTGCATAACACTTCCGCGCCTCGTCGAGGAAACAACGAAGTTCAAACGGAATCTGGAACGGAGCAAACAGAACATTCACCTCAGCGAAGCGAGCACCGTACTCTGCCGGGCTAATCCAAGAATACAAAAGCTCTGAGCCAACTTTGTCGAAGTTCTCTATCTCAGTCAGGTCAATACCGTTTAGAACCTGTTTTACGGCGGGGTCGTCGGTGACAACTATAGAATGATTCAGAAGCCGGGCGCGAAGCTGCTCGACAAGGCGCAACTCTTGCGATAGTTCGTCCAACCAAGCGTCAATGTTCCCAGACTCAAGCAGGCGCTTTGACTTTTCTTGGTGGCCAATCAACTCGTGCGCTAATGCCTCGATGCTCATGGCGCGTAGCAACCCCGAATGCGATATACGGAGGCAAACAACAGCTTTTCGTCTATTAGACAGAAGGCCGTGAGTGCCATCATAAACAATACACACCCCTTGAATGCATCGCCGAGAGCATAACGCTCTCGAAAGCATCCATTATTCGTCTTGAGTGCGCCTTCGGTGACCGTCTCATCTTTGACTGTAATCTTGAACCAACTCATAAAATCAAAAGCCGAAAAAATAACCGCAAACCAAAACCAGAACGGCTCGGCTGAGAACTGCGACGGCTTGAGAAACAAAATAATGCCGCCGCCCTTTGTCGGTGCTCACGGCTACCGTAATATGGTGAACTCCTCCGCCAAACCAGCCGAGGATAGTATCAACTGCCGCGCGACACAACCAAACGAGACTCACATACGTCAGCAACCGAGGCCAAGTGACAAGAAGCACCAGAAAACCGTAAATGGCGAAGGTAACAGCCGAACGAACTGCTACGGCGCGTAAACTCGGTCCGCCCTCGATTGTTCCAATCGTTGGTGAGTATATGCGGCCCGTGTAGATGAAATACATGCGGACTTGCTGGAGCGCGGATAACCAGCACGCGACTGCTAACGTGATTGAAAGCCAGTGTGGCATAGCCGCTTAACTAATTATGCGACCGCCGGTTCGTTTATTGAAACACAAAATCCAGTCTCTCCGGGCCGCGCCCACCGCCTCCGCAGAACTCGGAGTATCGCCGCGCAGACCGTTGACCCGTCATCACCGTGGGAGCACGCCCGCCGGAATCCCAAATCGTTCACGCCCCCGCCAGAGCGAATGTAAGGCGTCAAAAAGTTTCCCCCTCCCCCCGGCAGTGCGGCCACGGTCAGCGAGAAAAAAGGAGACTCCCTAAACGCCACGCGCGCCTATCGCCACACGCCTCGCCGCGCGGCACTCAGCAGGGCGTCGCGAATCCACTCGGCTTGTGCCTTGCCCGACTCGCGAACCGCCTCGGCAATCTGCCGTTCCTTGTCCGGGCGGAACCGCGCGCCCAGCACGTGGCCGGGCCGCCTGCAAGCGGAACCATACGCCCGGCGGAGCTTTGCTACACTTTTTGCGACAGTAATGCTTTGTGAAACGGCAACGGCATTTGACGCGAATAAACTGGATTTCGATCAATGAAATCAGGACTTTAGACCACTTTTAATGAAACGCTGTGAGACCCGCTGAAAGGGCCAAAAAGCGAATTTTGAGTCTGGCGCGTCTGCCAATTCCGCCACGTCGGCACACCAAGCAGCGAATATAAAACAGCCCCCGCGAGTGTTTGGGCGGTTTCAGCCGAGAAACTCGGCCGGCTGGCCGTTGGAACATTACCCGGATGATGCCCGGTCATCTCCTCAACCCGCTTCAAATGTTCCGATACTCCCTCGTGCAGGTGACTGGCGCGCTGATAAGCGGCGGCGGATTCCCTGAGCGCGGGAAGATGAACGCCAACCGCCTTCTCCGCTTCCGCTGTCCCCGGTCCGGACAACGCCAAAGGAGCCGTCCTCGCGACGGGCGCGGCTGCAACGACAGGCCCTTGGGGCGGAGAAGGTTTTGGTTCCTGAGCGATGACCGGACGAATGGGCGGCGGCGCGACCGGCGGTGGCTTGGCCACCGGCATTTCGCCGTCGAGCAATCGCCGCAGTTGTTCCTCCCAATCGCTCGTCGCCTTCGGCCGGGGCAACGCAGGGCGCGGCATCTGCTGCGTTGCCGGGTCGCACGGCTGCTGCGAGTCCGATCCCGTCGGCCACGAATCTTTCTTGCCCGTCTGCTTCTTTTTCTTCAGCCACTCATTGATGGCTGAACCCAGGACAATCAGCAGTAGTATCCAAAAGGTGTCCAGGCCACCGGGTAGCGACTTGCCCGGCGAGGCCGTGGGCACAGTTAGAATGGAGAGCGCCAAATCCATGAAGTCTCAACGGTTCATTGAAGACCTGTTTCGGGTCAATTGCCCGGAGTTTTCGTTTGCGAACCGGCCGCGCCGCCGGCGCCGCCTGGTCCCCCGGCGCCAGCGATGCTTTCGCGCATGCCCGTGTCCGCCTGAATGTTTTTCATCCGGAAATAATCCATCACGCCGAGATTGCCGCTGCGGAAGGCCTCAGCCATGGCGAGCGGGATTTGCGCTTCGGCTTCGACGACGCGCGCGCGCATCTCCTGAACACGGGCCAACATTTCCTGTTCGACGGCCACGGCGGCGGCGCGGCGCACTTCGGCCTGCGCCTGCGCGATGAGTTTGTTCGCTTCGGCCTGTTCGGCTTGCAACCTGGCGCCCACGTTCTCGCCCACGTTCACGTCGGCGATGTCGATGGACAGGATTTCAAAGGCCGTGTTGCTGTCGAGCGCTTTGCCCAGCACCGTCTTCGAGATGCTGTCGGGATGTTCCAGCACGTCCTTGTAACTGCCGGCAGAGCCGATGGTGGCCACAATGCCTTCGCCGACGCGGGCGATGATGGTTTCTTCCGTCGCGCCGCCAACGAAACGCTCCAAATGCGTGCGCACGGTCACACGCGCCTTGGCCTTGACGACGATGCCGTCCTTGGCCACGCCGTCAATGGTGACTTTGCCGGAGGCGGGATTTGGACAGTCGATGACCTTCGGATTAACGGAGGTTTTCACGGCTTCGAGGACGGTTTTGCCGGTGCCTTTGGTCGCCAGATCAATGGCGCAAGCGCGGTCGAATTCGAGGCGGATGCCGGCCTTTTTCGCCGCAATGAGTGACAGCACCACCATTTCAATGTTGCCCCCGGCCAAGTAATGCGTGGAAAGGTCGTCAATGGTCACTTCCAATCCCGATTTGACGGCAGTAATGCGCGTGTCAACCACCACACCGACCGGGACATTTCGCAAGCGCAGCGCGATCAGTTCGGTGTAGGTCACGCGCGCGCCGGAGAACAGGGCGCGAATCCAGATGCTGAAGAAATTGATCAGGACAACGAAGACGATCAGCAGCAGCACACCCAGAACGCCCCAGGCGATGACCTGCAAGGTGTGCGGAATTTCTGCGAACAGGGCCAGGTTGTTTTGCATAAGTGTTGGTAACTTGTCTTTGGGCTAAACCGCGCGCACCACGACTCGGGCGCCTTCCACCTCGACGACTTTGATGGGCGAGCCGCGCTCGACGAACGGACCTTCCGTCACGACGTCGATGCGCTTCCCGTTGATCACGGCCGTGCCCGACGGACGCAACGACGTGAACGCGGTGCCGGTCTGGTGGAGCAGCTCCGGTTTTTCCGTGCCGATGTCGCCGACCGTTCGTTGTGAAATAAAGAGTTTGGCGAGCCGGCTTTGCGGAAAGAATTTGAACCAACACAAAGCGCCGGCAGTCAGGCCGACGACGACCGCCAGGAAAACAAGATTAGCCGTGCGCGCATTGAAATTCAAGTAGGCCGCCACCACGCCCGCGACCAGGCAGCCGAAGCCCGCGATTCCCGCTATCATTCCCGGCAGCACCGTCTCCAGCAGTAGCAGAGCAGCCCCGACCAGTATGAGGGTAACCACGGTCGCCATGCGCGAATATTAAAGTAACGACGGGTTGCTGCAAGCGCATTTGCCCCTACGGTGCTTGGAGCGCAATGATTTGTTGGTACAAAACTTTGCTTCAGGTGAAGCAGAGTTTTGTACGGCGGTTGAAGCCTTTCGTGGTGCTGGTCGTTTCGAACTATGGGAACCGCATCCCGAATGCTGCGCAGGACGCCCGCGGTCACGACGCCGGGTTTGGCTGGCGCACGAGCAACGGTTGTTGTTTGAGTTGCCGCAGGGCCTGCTGCTGTTTCAACAGTTCAATCCGATCCGAGTCCGGCGAGTCCGGCTGGTTCATGCGTTGAGCGAGATGGGCGAGCCGGCGGTCAACGAACTGGTCCCGCAGGCGCTTCATGATATCCGCGAGTTGCTGACTGCGGTTCGGAATCTCGCGTTGTTCGGAGACGGCCTCGGTAACGAGACTGCGCGCGGTCGCATCGTCGAGCTCCGTCAGGAGCGTGGTGGCCGAGGGCCATCGGCCATCCGGCCGAGCCGCCAGCCGCGCGGAAATGATCTGGCGCACGGCCGCGTGCTGCACCCAGTTCAAATCAAGATGAGCGACGGCGCAGTCCGGCAATTCGTCGTCGAGCAGAAGCAATTTCAACAGCCAGAACTCTGGTGTTGAAGGACGCGCTTGCGGTTGCGGGGCGCCTGCAGGCGCATCAGCGGCCGCTTCAACTTTTTGGGACGAGCGGACTTTTTTGAATTCCGAGCGGACCGCTTCGACGGCGACGCCGAGTCGCTGCGCGGTCTTCTGTGCGTAGGTATCCGCGAGCACGGCGTTGCCGGTTTTGTGCAGCGCTTCGCGCATCGCGCGCACGACGCCGAGGCGGCCTTTGTCCTGACCGACATCGTTCGTGGCACACAGGTGGTTCAGATAAAAATCGAAGAAGCCTTCTGCGCCGCTGATCAATTGCTGGAACGCTGCGCCGCCGGATTCCTTGATGAAACTGTCCGGGTCATGCGGGGCCGGCACGGCAGCAACGCGAATGGCGAGGCCGGACGCCAGCAAATCATCCAGGGCCCGGATCGCGGCATTGCGGCCAGCCGTGTCCGAGTCGAAGCAGAGCACTACCTCGTCCACGTAGCGTTTGAGAATGCGCGCGTGTTCAGCCGTCAGCGCGGTGCCTTGCGGCGCGACGACGTTGTGGACACCGGCCATATAGCAGGCGATCAAATCGAGTTGCCCTTCGCACACGACGGCATAGCCGGCGTCGAGCAGCGCGCGTTTTGATTTGTCAAGACCGAAGAAAACCCTGCCCTTCGTGAAGATGGGGGTTTCAGGCGAGTTGACATACTTTGCCGCCTTCTCGTCGTCGCCAAGCACGCGCCCACTGAACCCGATGACGCGTCCTTGCTCGTCCCCGATTGGAAAAATCAGGCGGCTGCGAAAACGGTCGTAGTAATGGTCGCTGCCTTCTTTGCGCAAGATCAGGCCGGCTTGTTCGACCATGGCCAACTCGTAGTTTTTGTTCCTGGCCCAGTTGACCGTGTCGTCCCATGTGTCCGGCGCGTGGCCGAGGCGAAACAATTTCACGGCTTCATCGGAGACACCCCGTCTCTTCAAATAGTCGCGCGCGATAGCGTTTCCTTAAGGAAGCGGCTCTTCTGCTGCCCCGGGTCTTTTTCAAACTCCAACGGCAAGTGCGCCCGTTCGGCCAGCCGCCGCACGGCTTCGGGGAAGGTGATGTTTTCGTATTCCTGGACGAACGTGAACACGTCGCCGCCCTTGTGACAGCCGAAGCAATGAAAGATCTGCCGATGCGAATTGACGTTGAAGCTCGGCGTTTTCTCTTTGTGAAACGGGCAGAGCGCGACGAAGTTTGCGCCGGCGCGCTTAAGCGGGAGATACGAGCCAATGACATCGACGATGTCGCTGGCGGCGCGGATTTGTTCGAGTGTTGCCGAAGAAAAAAGTCCAGCCATGAGGGAAAACCGGGCTGGCGCCGGCTGTTATTTCGGACTCATGACGTCGTTGACGTCGCGCTCGCGTCGACGGCCGAGGCCTTCATGAGCGACTCCTTTGCCGACGGCGGGATCCACGTTAATCAATTCCGCTGACAGATATTGTTTGACCGCGCGGCCGGTCAGGGACCCTTCGAAGACGGCGCGCTGAATCGAACCGAACGGAGGAATATAGATGCTACCGGCCCAATCCATTTGCTCTTTGAGCTGGGCGTCCAGCTCGGCTTTGCTGACTTGTTTGGCGTTCAGCAGCGCCATGACAAACAAGGTGATGCAGGCGAAGCGGATCAAGCCGGCCGTCATGCCGAGGTAGTATTCGAAATTGCCGAACACATCGCTGGCCACGAGTTTTTCGCCAGCCATGCGCCGGATCATGATGAAGACGATCTTGATCAAAATCGCAGCCAGAAGATACGCGGCGGTGTAAGTCAAAACGGGGCCGATACCGGACAGGTCGGCGAGCATTTTTCCGAATGGTTCGCAGGCAATGGCGGCGACGAAGACAATCATCAACCACTGGAGCACCGAGAGCAACTCCAGGGACATGCCGCGCTTGCGGCCGACGAAGATGCCGACCACCAGCATGACGAGCACGAACAGGTCAAACCAATTGAAACC
>QHOP01000349.1 GCA_003219345.1 Verrucomicrobiota bacterium | reverse complement strand
TTTGACCAGCCGTTGCCCGCCGCCGGACTGCTGGTGGGAATGCAGTTGCCCCTCGAACTCCTCGCCGAACTCGAGGTTATTGAAGCGGCTCATAATTCATCACATGGTTGGTGGTTTGCACCGCGGGCGATTGCAAAGAAATGAGGAGGCACAACTGTCTTTGGCAAAGAGCCTTGCGCAATGTGGATCATCATGCCAGACTCTAGCCCGCCTGGCCGAAATCACCACTGTTTTCTGGCATGCGCCGTTTGGGTTCACGTGAATCCTGATAGCTTTGACAGTGCCATCTTCGTCAGGTCACGCGAATTTTTTTTACCCGTTGAGCCTGGCGGAGTGCTCGCTGGCTACGGCGCTCGAACTGCGCTGGCATGGCGGGCACGACCGACCGCCCAACTGCGGAGCCGGCCGATTTGTTCGTCCATGGTCCGAGCCAGCGGCACTGTCTGGAGCAGGGCCTCGAGGATGTGCTGCGTGGCCAGCTCATGCCGTGCATAGAAGGCGTCATAGAGGGCGCTTATGATGGCCTGTTCGATTTCCGCGCCGCTGAAATTTTCACTACAAGCGACCAGGGAATCGAGGTCGAATGGCTGCGGGTCGCGGCCGCGCTTGCCCAGGTGAATGTTGAAAATCTCCTTGCGTTCTTCTTTAGTCGGCAAATCGACGAAGAAAATTTCATCCAGCCGCCCCTTGCGCAGCAATTCCGGCGGCAACTGCGAGATGTCGTTCGCCGTCGCGACAACGAACACCGGCGCGGTCTTTTCTGAAAGCCAGGTCAGGAACGTCCCCAACACGCGCGCTGTGGTGCCGCCGTCGCTGATGCCGGAACCTTGCGCCCCGGCAAACGCCTTGTCGATTTCGTCCACCCACAGAATCGCGGGTGCGACCGATTCCGCGACTGCAATGGCCCGGCGAACATTCTCTTCCGAAGAACCAACCAGGCTGCCGAACATCCGCCCGATGTCAAACCGCAGCAGCGGGAGTTGCCAGAGGCACGAGACCGCTTTTGCGCACAGACTCTTGCCGCAACCCTGCACGCCGAGCATCAATATCCCTTTCGGCGCGGGGAGCCCGAACGCACGCGCTTCGTCGGTGAACGCTATGGTGCGCTTCTGCAGCCAGTCCTTCAACGCTGCGAGGCCTCCAACGTTTGAGAACGTCTCGTCCGTCGCGTAGTATTCGAGCAAGCCGCTCTTGCGGATGATTTGCTGCTTCTCGGCGAAGACCTCGTTGACATCATCGCCGCTCAAGCGCCCGTCCTTTACGATGATTTTCGCGAACACGTTTTCGGCCTCGCCGAGCGTCAGTCCCAGCGCCGCCTGCAACAGCCGCTCGCTACCAGTGTCTTCCAGGTCGATTTTCACCTGCTTGAGCTGGCTCACGTCCTCGACGATTTTGTCGAGCAGCGCCGCCAGGTCCTCGCGCGTGGGCAGCGGAAAATTCAGGACGGTAATTTCCTTCTCCAGCTCGGTCGGGATTTCGAGGACCGATGAAACCAGAATGATCGTTTTGAAGCTATTCTTGAGCTGCAAAGCGATCTCCTTGAGTTTGCGAATGACCGCATAATTGTGTTTCGCGAGAAATGGATGAAAATCCTTGAAAACAAAGAGCGCAGGCTCAACCTGGTCGATGACCTGGTCCAGCGCGAGCAAAGGGTCTTTGGTGGGCGCGGTGCGGTGTTTCTGTGCCTGGATGGACGTGCCGGCGGGTACGATGCCGCTGCTGACGCTCCACTCGAACACCCGCTTCTGCCGTCGCTGAGCGATGTCCACCACCAGCTCCTGCAGCCTGGCTTCTTCTGCCGTAACCACGTAAAGAATCGGGTAACGCGCACGAATGAGCGTTTCAAATTCTTGGGCGAAGTTCATTGCCTGCCACTCGTCAATTCACCTTCAACATAGAATTGAGTACCCGCATCTGCGTTGGGGCGCAAATCACAGACCAGCAGACCTTCGGGAAAACAACCGCTGCCACCAGGAGCGCCCGGGCTTGGGTTCTTTCGCAATCGACTCGGCCACGCGATGGGCAAGCCGGGGAGGCGGGCTGGTTTGCGCTGCATCGTCACGCAGCATTTCCTCAACCGAGGCAAATTCTCGCGCGGTCCGCAGTTGGCCGGTCTGTTCGACAGCCTCCTGTTTCTGTTGTTGCTGCAATTTCGGGATCTTCGGGTTCATGGGATCAGGTAAATTTCTGGAACTGGGCAATGAAAACTTTGCGGGCACGGTGTAATTTGCCGCGGACTGCGTCGGGGCTTTGCTCCGTCAACGTGGCGATCTCCTTGTAGCTCATCTGCTGGTCCGCGACGAGAAGCAATAAAAGCCGGTATTCCGGCGGCAAAGCATCAAGAGTTTGCTGAATGCTTTGGCCAAGCTCTTTGATCTCCAGCACGCGCAGCGGACTCTCCGCGGCGGCAACGGCGGTTTCCCAAAGGCTGTTGTCCGCATTGCTCACCATGTTGCGCTGATGCCAGGTTTGCTGAAGGTTTTTGCAGTGATTGATGGTGATGCGATAAAGCCACGTGCGCATTGCCGATTCGCCGCGAAATTCACCGAGCTTGCGATAAGCCTTCAGGAACACATCATGGGTCGCGTCTTCCGCTTGGGTCGGATCGCCGAGGAAGCGCAGTGCAACGTAGTAAATCTGGCGGGAGTGCTCCTCGTAAATCGCGCCGAATTCGGATGAGGCCCACTTCGGCCGGTCGCCGGCGGACGGAGGCCCGTCTGCCACAGGTGTGCTCGCTGAAACGGAAACCTCCTCCGCCTGACGCGCGTTGTCAGAGACAAACGAAGATTCAGCTTCGACAGGCTTGGCCATTGAAATAGATGATGCCATCGCCCATTGGACAGGACTTTGGCGCAAAAGTCACGCCGGGAAGAGGAGACATGGGTTTGTGAGAAATTGAGTGGTGGAGGAAGGGGATGGCAGATGCGCATTCCGCCCGATCAGCACGCCGACACTCCGCGACTCCATTACTCCGCTACTCAGTCGCTTTTTGTTCGTAATTAAATTCGAGTATGGTGCGGGAGTCGGTCCTGGCGTTGCGCATCTCCAGGTTCTTCAATTCCCACTGGCCATTCACTTTGGTCAAGCTGCCAACTTCAAATTCTTTAAGGAGTTTGTCGTCCGGCCCGTAGGCTTCAGCCAGGATCGGCTTCCCGGTTTTCGCGTCGATCCATGATCGCACACGCGTATATCCAGCGGCGCCAGGGTGCGGGTTAACGCTTTCGAGCACTTTGCAGGGACGCCCCTTTCGCATTTTGATTTTCGCCTCTTCCACAATCCGTTGTTTCGGCCAGTGCAGGAATTCCAGACCGAGGTCCGCCAGCCAGAAGTCGGAGTTTGCAAACGGAACCATGGCTCGATCGCCGCTCATGGTCAAAGATTCCGCCGACGAGGCGTTCGTGCCATCGGAGCGGAAAATGACGTACCGATTGGGCTGGTTCTCAGTCTGAACGACAACGCTGGCCGCCGCCGTCGCGAATCTTGATGACGCCTTTAACCTCCAGGTTTTCCTCCGGCTTCATCAAGCGTAGCTCCGCCGCCAGCGCCTCGCCTTCGACGATAGAATTTTGGCTTGGTTGGTTCGCCGCTGACGCAACCAGACTTCCGAGCAACAAGAAAGCCGAGACGATGAGTATCCGCCACGAGGTCATTTGGGGCGCAAGGCCAGCGGGAAAATCTGAGCGATGTGACGAACGAAATGGGCCTTGACCTTCTGGCGGACTTCCGCCGGAACGTCCACCCAGTCTTTGCGATTCTGTTCAGGGAGGATGACATGCTTGATGCCGGCCCGGCTGGCCGCGAGCACCTTTTCCTTAATACCGCCGACCGGCAACACGCGACCACGCAAGCTGATTTCCCCGGTCATCGCCACGTCCGAACGCACCAATCGCTGCAACAGCAATGACGCCAGTGCCGCGACGATCGTCACCCCGGCGCTGGGTCCGTCCTTTGGGGTCGCGCCTGCGGGCACGTGGATGTGAATATCCTGCTTTTCGGAGTCACTAAAATCCAGTTTCAGCGCCTTAGCCTGGCTGCGCAAATATGTCAGCGCCGTTTGCGCGCTCTCCTTCATGACTTCACCCAGCGAACCGGTCAGCAGCAGTTTGCCGGAGCCGGGCATACGCGTCGCTTCAATAAATAAAATGTCGCCGCCCACGGGCGTCCACGCCAGACCGGTGGCGACGCCCGACTCGGTAATGGCCTCGGCCATCTCGGTCTCAAATTTCGCGGGGCCGAGGTAATCTGCCAACTCGACGGAACCGACCGTCAAAGGTCGGATTCAAGCCATGCTCTTCCAACTGCCGCGGCACCAGGAAGCGTTTGGCGATTTGCAGCTTTTCGGTCGCCGTGTAGCTGGGCAGTTCGATCACTTCGAGCCGGTCCCGCAAGGCAGGATGAATCGGGTCGAGCCAGTTCGCGGTGGTGATAAAGAGGACAGGCGACAAGTCAAACGGCAGGTCGAGGTAGTTGTCAGTGAAAGTGTTGTTCTGTTGCGGATCGAGGACCTCGAGTAACGCGGCCGCGGGATCGCCGCGAAAATCCGAACCGACCTTGTCGATTTCATCGAGCAAAATGACCGGATTGTTGCTCTCCACGCGTCGCAAACCTTGAATGATGCGTCCTGGCAACGCGCCCACATAAGTGCGCCGATGACCGCGGATCTCGGCTTCATCGCGCATGCCGCCCAGTGCAATTCGCGCAAACTTGCGCCCCAGCGCGTCGGCCACGCTCCGGCCCAGAGAGGTCTTGCCGACGCCGGGCGGCCCGACGAGGCAGAGGATCGGCCCTTTCAATTTATTCTTCAGCTTGATGACGGCCAGAAACTCCAGCAGGCGGTCCTTCACCTTGGTCAGACCGTAGTGCTGGTCATCGAGAATGCGAGCGGCTGCGGCGAGATCAATTTTGTCTTCCGTCGATTTCGACCAGGGCAGATTGACGATCCAATCAAGATAATTGCGTGAGACGGTGTATTCAGGTGTTGTCGGCGGGATTTGTTGCAGCCGTTCCAGCTCTTTCAGCGCCAGCTTTTTCGCTTCTTCCGGTAGCCGGTTGTTTTCAATTTGCTCGCGAAGAGAGTTGATCTCGCTCGCCGCCGGATCCGACTCGCCCAGCTCGCGCTGAATCGCGCGGATTTGCTCCCGCAGAAAGAAGTCGCGCTGGCTTTTGCTCATGGAGGAAGCAACTTCCTTCTGGATTTTCGAGCCGAGCGTCAGCACCTCGGACTCGCGGCTCAGCAGCGGCAGAAGCCTGGCCAACCGCTCTTTGACCAGGTTTATCTCCAGCAATTGCTGGCGCTCTTCCAAACTCAGATTGAGGTTCGCCGCGACCAGGTCGGCCAATTTGCCCGGATGCTCTGTGTTGAGGGCGGCGACCTTGACTTCGTCGGACATCGCGGGCGAGAGATCGATGATTTCCTGAAACTGCCGCTGGGCGTTGCGCGTCATCGCGGTCAGTTCCAGCGACTGTTCGACCACGTCGCGGATGACTTCGATCTTTGCGCGGAGGTAAGGCTCGTGCGATTCGTAGTGCGCAACGCGAAACCGGCGCAAGCCCTCAACCAGCACCCGCACGGTGTTGTCCGGGAATTTCAACATCTTCAGAACGCGCACTGCGCAACCGTGCTGCCACAAATCGACAGGAGTGGGATTCTCCACCTCCGGCTTCTTTTGCAGCACCAGCCCGATGAAACGGTCGCCCGCCACCACGTCGTCAATCAATCGAATGCTCGCCGCCGACTCGACCAGCAGCGGCGCGACCATTCCGGGGAAAATCACAATATCAGACAGGCCGAGGATGGGCAGAACTTCTGGAAGCGACTTGCCGCCCGAGCGCGTGATGACGGTGTCCGAGCCGCTGGGAGCGCCAAGAATGCTGATGAATTCAGTGTCCGGTGAGGTCATTTTATAGCCGCTCTCATGGTTAGATGTCGGAGCCGGCCAAAAAGTTCAGCAAAAGTTTAACTCTCGCCGGAGGGAATGGAAACTGAAATCGATTTTTGAGATGATGGGGCCTGTTCAGGCACGTCGATGCGGAGAAAACCATTTTGATAAGTGGCCTTGGCCTGGCTTAAATCGTAGCCCGAGGGCAGCTCAATGACACTTTCAAACGCGCCGTAGTTTATTTCCATGACCAGAAAAGTGCATTTGGGAGCGCGACAACCATCCGGGCGATGCCCGCTGATTTTCAACCGGTTGCCGTCAACCATCAATACTTCCAAATCCTCTTTGCGCATCCCGGCCAGCTCAACCTTGATCACCAGACCGCCCTCGGTCACATAAACGTCGGTGTTGGGGACCCAATAGGTCTCGGAGGAATCCAGACTGCTGCTTTGCGGTCGCTTAACGTAATGCAAGGACGTAGAAACTTTATTCAGGGCCATGATCAGAAAAAAAATATATCAACAATCGAAGTTACGCAAGCCGCAGCTCATTGGGATTTGAGGATGATTTGCGGGCGCTCGCCCTTGCGCGCGTGGAAAACAATCGAGCGTTGAGGAGCGGACTGGCTGGGCGAAGAGCAGCCGCAATGGGTGTCCCGTTCAAATCTGAACTGGCGACGGCGAAACCGTGTCCAGAGGAAAACCCCGGCGGTCGCGGCGACAATCAAGAGCGAGACGGCCTGCTGCCAGTCCATGCCCGCAAACATAGTCCAAGGCGGCAGGTTCGCAACAAAGATTATTACCGCGTCGCTTGATTCCAGTCCGCTCCGATACAGCCGCC
>QHOP01000348.1 GCA_003219345.1 Verrucomicrobiota bacterium | reverse complement strand
GAACTGGAAGGAAAGGGGGCAAAAGGCGATGAAGGTGCGAGCATGCCGGTTGAACTCGAGCGGATTTACCCTGATCGAACTGGTCATTAGCGCGGCGCTGATGGCTTTGATTCTGGTGAGCGCCTATTTATGCATGAGCGCGTGCGTCTCCACTCAAAAGTTGATCGAACCCCGGTTCGAGGCTTTCCAAAGCGCCCGCGTTGCTATGGCCATCATGGCCGCCGACCTGCGAGCGGCTTGTCCGCTTTCCAAGGAATTTCAGTTTGTAGGCATGCATCGCACGCTCGGTGAAGTGGAAGCAGACAACCTGGACTTTGCCACGCACAATTACACTCCCCGCCGAGCGCGGGAAGGAGATTTCTGCGAAGTCAGTTTCTTCCTCCAACCCGACCGGGAGTCCGGTAAATTCTGCCTCTGGCGGAGGCGCAACCCGACGATTGCTCCGGATCCGCTTTCCGGCGGAAGCCGCGTAGAGATCGCGCGGGGTCTTCGGGGGTTGAGGTTCGAATACTACGATGGCTACGAGTGGTATGACACCTGGGGAGATGCTGAAGGAAACGGCAAAAAACAAAGCTCACTGCGCGATCAGCCGAATCTGTCCGGGATGCCGGAAGCGGTGCGGATCACGCTCTGGTTTGAGTCCAACTCAGGGTCCCAAACAGCCACTGCCCCGGAGAACGAAGCGCCCGGACCACCGCTGCAGTTTCAAACGGTTGCCCGGCTGAATCTGGCGGCCGCTTCGCAGCGCGCTGCTTCAGGCGGTTCCTCTGGCAATGGTTTCAGTGACAACTCCGGACAAGCGACACCGGTAACGACAAACCTGGGAAGAAACTAAAATGATGCGCGCGAAAGCTTCAATCCTGGTGGGTCTGCTCTGGTGCCTGGCACTGCTATCGGTCGTCGTGATCGGCGTTCTCCATACGGCCCGGCTGAACCTCCTGGTTGTGAAGAGTTATGGCGACCTCATACAGGCCCATTACCTGGCGCTGGCGGGGATCGAGAAGGCCAAAGCGCTTCTCTACCAGGACGCAATCGACCGCAGACGGAGCCGCCAAAACCACAGCGGCGAGCTCTATGACGCGCCTCAGCACTTCCGGGATGTCACTCTCGGACGCGGCCAATTCCGCGTCTTTCGTTTCGGCCAGCCGGAGGAGGGAGGCGGGATTATTTACGGAGTCACGGACGAAGAAAGTCGACTCAACGTAAATCGCGCTTCGGCCGAGGAACTGGCGAAACTTTACGGGATGACACCGGATGTTGCTGCCGCAATCATCGACTGGAGGGACGAGGACAACGCCGTCACACCGGGTGGAGCCGAAGCCGACTACTATGCGGTCCTTGAGCCACCCTACCTCCCCAGAAATGGCCCGCTGCAGACCACGCGGGAACTCTTGATGGTGCGCGGAGTCTCCCGCGAACTTCTGCTCGGAGAGAGCGCCAATCAAGATGGTGCCCTCGATAGCGTGGGAAACGACAGCCCTGACTCCTCTGCTTTGGACCGCGGGGCGGGGATTGTGGATGAAGGCTGGTCGGGCATTCTCACCGTTGACTCCTCGCTTGAGAACGTCAATGCGGCGGGGGAGGACCGTGTCAACGTGCAGTCCGCGGATGAAGCTTCCCTTGCTTCCGTCCGGGGGATTTCCTCCGACATCGCAAAAGCGATTGTCGCTTACCGGGGCCAAAATCGACTCGAAAACCTGGCCGACCTGCTGGACGTGGTGGCGGTCCGGAATCAAAACCTGCCCGCTCCACAGGGCAACCCTGCTCAGTCCCCGATTCCGCCGAACGCTCCAACACCCGCTTCGCTTCCCTCCGGTCCCAGGGTGATCAGTGAGGAACTCTTCCTGGACGTGGCCGACGACTTGACGACGGAGTCCGGCCAGGACCTGCCGGGTCTGGTCAATGTCAACACCGCCAGCCGCGCCGTGCTCGTGTGCCTTCCGGGTATCGACCAGGAATTGGCGCAGGCGATTGTTTCATACCGACAGTCGAGCGGATTCTTTCCCAACATCGCCTGGCTGTTGAAAGTGCCGGGAATGAACCAACAGATTTTCAAACAGCTCGCCCCGCGAGTGACCGCTCGCTCGGAAACCTTCCGCATCTTGAGCGAGGGCAAGGTCCGTTCCACTGGAACTCGCCAGCGCATCCAGGAGATTGTTCATGTCGGCCTGCGCGACATCGACGTTCTTTCGTACCGGGAGGGCCCATGAAGGACTTCGGGTTCATGAATTCCAGGTGCCTCTTTATCGAGATCGGCCAGAGCTCGCTTCAGGTGCTGAATGGCAGTGACGGACTCGAATTGCGGCTCGAGCGGTTGGAAAACGGGCGGTTGACCGGCGCGTGCAAAGAAAGGTTGACGCGCAGTCTGCAAGGATTCCTGAAGAGGAAGAGCTGGCATCCACGCCTGCGCGCGCTCTGCGCCATTGGAGCGCGGGGCGTCTCGCTGCGCCAATTAACGCTTCCGTCCTCGACGAAGGAAGAGCTCCACCGGCTCCTGCTATTGCAGATTGAACGCGAGTTTCCTCTGCTGCCGGACGCATTGGCCTGGGGCTACCGGCGGCTCGGCGATCCGGAGCTGCCGCGAACCGGCACCGGCTTGAAACAGGAGTTACTCGTTGCGGCGGTGAAGAAGGAGGTCATCGAGGAGTATGCTGAAATTCTGAACGAGTGCGGAGTGAATCCGCTCTTCACGTTATCCGCGTTGGCACGAAGCTGCTGCTGTCCCCAACCGCCCGCTTCCTATGTGGTCCTGGATGTCGGAAGCAACCAATCCGAGCTGATCTGTTGTGACAACGGCACTCCAACGTCTATCCGTGTTCTTCCGTGGGGAGACGAGGCCGTCACGCGCTCGATTGCTGATACGCTAAAGGTGAGCCACGAGCGAGCGGGGGAGTTAAGGATCGCCTCCGAGCAGGAATCCAGTACCGATGAGGAAATGGGGCAAACGATTCAGAATGCCACCTGGACGGCTGTGGACTTGTTGGCGGGAGCCATCAAAGACAACCTCGCCGGGCAAAGGCTTTATCTCACAGGAGCAATCCCACGTCTCGGCAACATGGCGACGCAGCTTGCCAGGTGCCTTGGGGATGGCTTGGAATGCGAAGCGGTCGAGATCGCGCCTGGCCAGGGGCGCTCGGCGGCAACCCTCGGACTAAGGAAATCGTACGAGCAGGACGGAGGTTCCGCGCTGTTGATTATCCAAAGCAGGAATGGAGACGCCGCTGTGCGCGGGGTTCGGCCCGCACCGTGGAAATGGGCGGCTCTGGCCGCCACGCTCGCCATCGGTTCCCTCTCTTTCCCTTACGCGGAAGCTGTGCTTCTGAAGCCGCGTCTTGCGCGAAAGCTCGTCGAGATCAGAGCTTCCAAAGGCAAGCTGCTTATGATCGATCGAGAGTACAGGTTTCTTGACTACCTGAAGAAGAGCCAGCCACCTTACCTCGACGCGGTTTCCATCATCGCCAATGCCACGTCGTCGGGAACGCGTTTTGACTCCCTTTCCATGAACCGCCGCGGAGACGTCGCGCTGCGGGGAAGCATGAGAGATGGCCAGCAAGTCGCCGATTTTCGCTCAAAGCTTATCCAGTCCGGCCTCTTCTCGACGGTGGTCATCGAAGAACAAACCCCCACACCGGATCGGCAGAAAGTTATCGTGCGTATCTCCGCTCAATGGAAGCCAGGCAGTGGACGCGAGTCGCTTTCAATTGAGCCTCCGGTTTCGGATCTTGATAAATCAAAAGCAGGCGGCAAAGAGGAAAAACCCGGAGTATCGCGCGAGAAAGACGCCTCGACTCCGGCGGCGCCGAATCCTTCCCCTCCGCTCAAAGACACAAAAAAATAATGTTATGCGCGCGCTGACCGATCATGAAAGACGAACGATCCGCTTCGCGGCGGTGGGGATCGGGATTTACCTGGTTCTGTTCTTCGGTCTGCGCGGGGGGAAGTATTTCGAGAAAAAGCGTTCCGAATATCACCAATTGCTGAGGAATGCCCAGACGCTCAAGCTGGAGCTGCAGCCTTACGAAGAGAAGGTTCTTGTCGTGAAGAAGCTGATGGACGCTTCTCGCCTGGATCCCGCGAAGCTTTCCAAGGCTTCGGTAGTGGCGGAAGCCAGCACCGCAATCCAAAAGGCGGGCACAACCAGTGGAGTCCAAATCGGACACATCCGCGAATCTCCCGCCAGCACCTCGACCAGAGAGCTGGCTTCCATGCAGCTTGAAGGCATCGGTCCGGTTTCAGCGGTGATGAGTCTTCTTCATCGCCTGGAGAGCCTCGGCTATCCACTGATACTTGATTCAGTCCAGATTGCCCCCGAAGCCACCAAGCCGGGCATGGTGAAACTCAACCTCACGATAGTGATTTTGGATTTCGACCAATGGAAAAGCGAGGGCGGTCCCCATGCGTGAGCGTTCTGAACTGATTCTAAAGATCACTTGCCTGGTGTTCGCCGCGCTCATGCTTTTTCAATTCTCGCGCCTGGTGCTGCGAAGAAATCCGCTGGCACGCGTGAACATTCCTGCGCCGCCTTCCCTGGCTGCCGTTCCCGATGCTTCAACCGGGGCAATGAAGACAAACGCTGTCGCGCCACCAGGACCTGCTCCGGCGCCGCCATCAGGACCCGCAGCCGCGCCGACGCCCGCAGCCGCGG
>QHOP01000156.1 GCA_003219345.1 Verrucomicrobiota bacterium | reverse complement strand
ATTTGAATCCCGCCCCGGTGAAACGCGCTTTAGAGTGCGGCTTCCCATCCACCGCACGCAACCTTCCAACGCCTGACCAAGCTGATCCTGAGGTATCGTGAAACTCATTGCGGAAATGCAAACGGTGACGTGCTCCCACTTGTCCAAGGGCAAATTCCACATGCGGCGGCGCGGTGGCGCGGCAGGCTCCCAATGATGGCCGCCGGACCCAGTGCAGAGGCGGTTGTCGGTCGCGGCCCTCTCGCGCAATTGTGTTTGGTCGGCATCGCTATCTTGGCCTTTCTATCCAGTTGCGCTACGCGGGTCGGAGTAGTGCCGGCAAATCAATCCCCGTCACAATTTGCAGGTGCTGCTGCGTAGGAATCCCGATCGTGCTTTGCTCGAACTTCAGGCCATCGTTTCGCGCTGTCCGGAGATTGGAGAGGTCGCCACTCTTGCCGACTTGAATTGTCGTTATGGACGGAAACTGGAGCGCACCCAGCCGCAGAAAGCCCTGGGTCTTTATCTGAACGCGGCGGCTCTGGCTTATGAGCGGATTGCCAATTGGAACACGCTCTCTTCGACCAATGCATGGAATACTCGGATGGTTCAATCCTACAACCAGGCGATCGTAGGCGCGGCCATGCTGCTTCAAAGGCTGCCAGGCGGGTTGCGCACAAACCACGTGGTGTCGGTCGGTGACCAGTCCTTTTGGATCGAAGCACAGTCAGGCGATGCATTCTCAGGCCCTGGACTCTATGATCAGTGGCTTTCGGCAGATGATTGGAATCAGATGGGGTTGAGCCACCGCTATCGAAATGAAGGACTGGGCGCGAGACTGATTGCCATCCGCACGAACCGGCAGGCGACTGCGCTTGAAGCGCATCAGCCCGACGAAGGCATTATTCATCCATCCACGGCCATCTTGCGCTTTGGATCTGCGTACGGAGATGCAGGCGCGCTGAAGACAAGCTTGGTGTTCTACAACCCCGCACTCTCCCCTCAGGTTGATGTCGGCGGCAGGCGCTGGCCGCTCGCGGCGGATTACACGATCCCCTGGGCCACGCTGCTTTCCCGCACTCGTCCTCTGTTCAAGACCCGTTGGACGGCCCTCATACGCCCGGGCGAGACTTCCCGGCCACATCGTCTTTACCTGATGGAGCCTTATTCGCCCGACCGGATTCCCGTCATCATGGTACACGGTTTGCGCTCGACGCCGCTCGCGTGGGAGCAATTGACCAACGAGTTGAAGGGTGATCCTGATATTCGCAGATGCTATCAGATCTGGCATTACCTCTATCCTACGGGATTGCCTTTTCTCACCAGCGCCGCCGCTTTCCGGGATGACGTTGAAGAAGTGCGCCGGATGTTGGACCCCGAGGACCGCGATTTCGCGACGCACAACATAATTGTCATCGGACACAGCATGGGCGGGTTGCTGGCACGCACGCTGGTGACTGAAAGCGGGGACGCGCTTTGGAATTCGACGTTTGCGATACCCGTTTCCGAGCTTGATCCTGACTTGGAACAACTGCCTGAACTGCGTCGCATGTTCTATTTTCAACCAAAACCTTACATCAAGAGGGCGATTTTCATCGCTGTCCCGCACCGTGGGAGCAAATCTGCCGACGGCATTTTTGGTCGTTTCGTGTCGAGGCGGGTGCGTCTGCCGGACGAACTTCACAAGTTCATTGCAAGGTTGCGGACATCCATCACCGGCCTGTTGAAACCCGAGGCAGCAGCACTGTTTGACCGAGGCTATCCCAACAGCATTCGCGTGCTTTCTCCCAACACGCCTGGTCTGGTTGCACTGGCGGAACTGCCGATCGATCCTTCCACGCCGTTTCATTCCATCATTGGTGATCGCGGGTTGGGAGGCGGACCGAAGAGTTCCGATGGCGTCGTACCCTACTGGAGTTCACACCTGCCAGGAGCGAGTTCCGAAGTGTTCGTGCCGGCAAGTCATCGGACTTACGAAAGCCCCGAAGCTATTGCGGAAGTGAAACGCATTCTCACACTACACCTCACCGAACTTGCGCAACGGGAAGGTAGCGTTGTCGCTGGACACGGGAGTGAGTCGGCGGGGAGACATTCGCCATGACGCACAACTCAAATGGAAAGCACCAACTCTGGCTGCTGGTCATGGGCATGGCGGTTTGTCGAACCGCCAGCGGGCAATCCACCGATTCGACGCTTCCCACAAGCGCGCCGCCCTTCAAACAGCTTCGCTACGACGAAAACTACGAGTATCTCCGGGACCCATCGCGACGCGCTGATTACCTGGATGCCATCAAATTCATTCCGCTTAATCCAAACGGAGATTGGTATCTGACGCCGGGCGGCGAAATCCGAGAGCGCTACGAGTATTATCACAACAGTCTTTGGGGGCGCGGGCCGCAGGATGACAACGGCTATTTGCTTCAGCGTTACATGGTTCATGCCGACGCGCATTTCGGAGATTATTTCCGAATCTTCACCCAATTCAAAAGCGGCCTTGAAGATGGTCGCAATGGCGGACCTCGACCCACTGACCGGGACGATGTTGATCTGAACCAGGCGTTCTTCGACGTGCGCGTTCCGTTGGTGGAGGCGGATTCACTGATCTTTCGCGGGGGCCGCCAGGAGCTTGCCTACGGCTCGTCGCGGCTGATTTCAGCCCGTGAAGCGCCCAACGTGCGTCTGAGCTTCGACGGCGTGAAGGCCATCTTGAACGTCAGTGGCTGGCGGGTGGACGCATTCGCCGTGAAGCCGGTGCGAACGAAGACTGGTGTGTTCGATGACGACCCTGACCCGAATCAAAAATTTTGGGGGCTGTACGCTGTGACTCCAGTTTCCTGGCTGCAAGGGGGAAATGTTGACCTTTACTACCTCGGATTGGATAGGAACAACGCACACTTCGACCAAGGGACGGCTCACGAAATCCGGCACTCCGTCGGCACGCGAATCTGGGGACGCAAGGCCGGTTGGGACTACAACTTTGAGTTTGTTTACCAGGTTGGCAGCTTCGGTAATGGAGACATCCAGGCGTGGACAGCCGCGTCCGACGTCGGGTTCACGTTCGAAAACACTGCACTCAAACCGCGGCTTGGACTGAAAGCAAATGTCACCAGCGGCGATGATAATCCGAATAACTCCGACCTCCAAACATTCAACCCGTTATTTCCCAAGGGCGCATACTTCGGCGAACCTGCACTGATCGGACCGGCAAACCACATCGATGTTCACCCGCAATTGGACCTCGCGTTCCGCAAGAATGTGACCCTGACTTTGGACTGGGATTGCTTCTGGCGCGAGAGCGCGCGCGACGGCATCTACGGCCCGGCGGTCAACGTCATCCAATCGGGCCAGAACGGCAACGCCCGTTACGTGGGCAATCAGGTGGAAGCGATGTTGGAATGGCAATTGGATCGCCATCTCACTCTCGCGGCAGACTACGCGCATTTCTTCGCGGGAGATTTCCTGAAGCAAACCACTCCGGGCAGGGACGTGGATTATTTTTCGGCCTGGGTCACTTATCGCTTTTGAGCCGCAATAGCAGTAGGGAAAGTGCCAGCAGAAATGCCAGCAACGCCGTTCTGGATGAGTGTTTCCGATTCGTTTGGGAGTAGGGATCGAGTAGTCGGCGACTTGATGAAACACCAAAAAATGCCCACTTTAGGGACGGTTTCCTTGCCTGTCGTGCGACGGGCCTGTGAGTGCAGGAGTTGTGATTGAACGGGGCAGCAAGGCGAAAGCAAGTGTCCCTGTTCGATTCCCACCCTCGTTTGAAGCGCTGACGAAGCTCGAAGAGCCACGAAGTTTCCGCGGTCTGGCTTGCTGTCACCTCCAGTAAAAGCTCCAGTAGAGTTCCACTGAAGGTGTACTGTTAGGCGGTGGAAGTGTTATGAATCACTGCGCCCAAAAAGTCTTGAAACGACGCGAACCATTTGCAATCATTGGCTTAGCTGAGAACGAGATGAGAATGAGGAACTTGCTTCAGTAAGCGGGGCCAAACGGGACGTTCAATCCCGACCATTCCGCCGTACGTGGACAAGAACGACCCGAACCAGGTGGCGGCCTGGACGGACAGCAGCGGCGGCGATGGAAGTGCCAGCTGGCGGCTCAAAGCTTTCCGAGTCACAGGCAGTGGCAACAACACGAAAATTTTTGCGGGCGGTGCTACCTGGCGCTCCAGCATGAACGAAAACCCAGCAGCATCAGAACCGATACCACCGGTCTGGAATGGTGCGTTCAAGGCCACTATCCTGGAACCGGCTGGGGAGCGCGGCCGAACCGATATGTCAGGAATCCGAGCGGCACGAACGCTTGCGACACCAACGCCGTTTGGTGGAGCTGCACCACCTGTGCGCTGGGAAACACCCGAACCAACCTGGCGCTCCGAGGAAATTACTTTGATCCCGTCGAAGGCGCGGCGGGCGCTCTCCCGGCTTTCAATTGGGAAGCGGCCGGCAAGGATGGTAAAGCGATTGATCACAAAGTGGACGGCGTCCAACGCTACGATGGCAACTGGGTGATGACGTCGGACACCAAAGAAGGCGTGGATTACATCGTTACCTACGCCATCCCGAGTTGGGATCAGCAATTCGGCAAAGTCGGACCTGACTGGCCGAATGCGATCGATACAAACTCCATTTTCAAACCGGGCTGGATCGGTCTCCATTCTCTGGACGGAAAGATTTCAATCGGCGACAGCAATGGGAACAACTATGCTTACAAGATTCCTTGCTATGAAACCGATGAACCGATTCTGGACCCGAACGGCAACGCCGGCACCGGCCACGATTATGGATACGACGGAGACGTCGAGGTTTATCCCGATGCGGACGGTAAAGGAGGCTCGACGGTGCTGTGGTGCGGCGCCATTTATGGGTTTGGCGTCTTTCGCGGGCAGAACGTGCCTGCGGCAATTACCCAACAGCCCCTGTCCGCTACGAAGACCGAGGGCGAATCGATTACCTTCACCGCCGCGGCTTCCGGCGGCGCCAATTCCTATCAATGGCTCAAGGACAGTGTGCCCATCCCAGGAGCCATCGCGCCCGGTTACACGATCGACCGGCTCAAGCTCAGTGACGCCGGGAAGTATCGGCTCCGCGTTATCAATCGCCTGGGCAATGTGGAGACCTCCGATGCGAACCTGATGGTGGTGGTTGACGACGTGCCTCCGACGATAGCATCCATTGCCGCCGGGGAAAATCCCACGAAAACGGCATTTTGGGTGACGCTGGTTTTCTCGGAGCGTGTCACGCCCGACACCGCCGGAAGTACGAACAACTACGCCATCAGTGGCGGTGTGGTCATCCCGGACGTGGTCGTGAACAGCGAGACCACGGTTACGCTCAACACCAGTGCGCAGACAGAAGGGACGGAATATACATTGACGGTCAACAATATTAAGGATCAATCCCGCCGCGGGAACGTCATCGCTGCGAACACCACCAGGAAATACACCCTGGCGCTTACGCCTGGCTATCTGCTGTGGGAATTCTATCCGAACATAAGCGGGACTGCCGTGGATGCTCTGACCGGCGATCCGACGTACCCGGATAATCCGGCGAGAAGGGAGTTTTTGACTTCGTTCAGCACGATACCGGAATTCACCGCCGATTTTGCCGACACCTATGGCGCGCGAGTGTCCGGTTGGCTGACGCCGTCAGTCTCTACCAACTACTATTTCTTCCTGCGGAGTGATGACGCCTCGGAATTGTGGTTGAGCAGCGATAATAATCCAAACAATCAAACGCTTGCCGCTCAGGAGACAATTTGCTGTCACGGCTTTCTGGAGCCTGACGATGTGAACAATACGGGGCAAACGATCACGACGCCAATAGCCTTGGTCGCAGGAAATCGCTATTACATTGAGGCGCTTTTTAAGGAACAAGGCGGCGGCGATTACGTGGAAGTTGCCTGGAGGAAGCAAGGTGACACGACGCCGGCTGCAAACTTGACACCTATTCCCGGCAATTTCCTCAGCACGTATCGTTCGGCGCCACCGCCAAAGTTTGGTCCTCCGACCGTCTCTGGCGGCAGGATCACGATCGCCTGGATTGGGTCCGGGACTCTCCAGGAATCAACCAATCTCATCAGTTGGGCGGGCGTCTCCGGCAATCCGGCCAGCGGCTTTCAAGTGACACCGGGGCTGGGAGAACACAAGTTCTATCGGTTGGTGCAGTAGGTGACAAAGGCTTCCCGATTCAACGAGAGACCGGACCCGGAGAATCGGTTTCATTTCGGAAATTTCTTTTGGCATTTGATCTAGCTTTTGCCCGCGGCCCGAGGAACGGTGTCCCTGCCGGCAACTACTCATGAGACCGTTGGATGAGCTACATTTTCGTTCCTCTCACCCCTGCCCCACCGCCATTGAATTAAGGCGGAATGGTTTCTTCCCAATCTTAATCGTAAGCTTACTCTTAATCTCCAAGAACCTAAGCCGAGCAAGATTACGATTACGATTAAGATTAAGAGCCTGCCAGTGCGGTCCCGCTGCCGAGCTTAATTCAATGGCAGGGCACCCCTGCCCTCTCCCCTGGGGAAAGGGAGAATCCTCCGCCGTCTTTTCATTCACTCTCCAACGTTGGTCATCCCTCATTTTCCTGTTCATCGTTTTCAACGGCAGCCTGGCAGGTCCGTTGAACTGGCAAACCAACGACGGATTTCGCTCTGCTTCTCTCCCCGTGCCCAAAGCAGGAAAGACTGGCTTCACATTAATTCCCTGTCAGCGACCTCCGGCAAAGCCGGAGGCTTGAAATTGTGAACCGCTCAAAGCGGGTTATTCTTGGAGCCGCTCAAAGCGGCTTTCGCCTGCGAACAGTCCCAACTGATCCAGGCGTTGGTCTTCCTTCTCTTGCTCTCGGATATAGAGACGCACGGCAGCTTCATTGTGCCCCACGGTCGAGACCCAATAG
>QHOP01000155.1 GCA_003219345.1 Verrucomicrobiota bacterium | reverse complement strand
TCTCGCGCATCCGCGGATAGCCGAGCGACATCTCTCAGAACCGCACGTACGGTCTATACTTAGTTTCGACTGCCGTGCAAGGTTCCCCGCGCCAGCGGGAGTTGCGGCGGACGATCGTCCCCGTGTGCAGGGCAAATTCATTTTCGTCGGCGGGGAGAAGTTGTATGTCCGCGGGGTCACTTACGGCACCTTTCGCCCAAATAAGCGGGGTGAGGAATTCCCAGAGCCTGAGGTGGTGGAGCGCGACTTTGCTCGGATGTCTGCCAACGGCGTGAACGCGGTTCGCACCTACACGCCGCCGCCGCGCTGGTTGTTGGACGCGGCGCAAGAGCATGGGCTGCGGATCATGGCCGGGCTGCCGGTCGAACGCTCGGTGGCTTTTCTCGATTATCGCAAGTGCGCGCGCTCGATCGAAGAGATGGTGCGCGCGGAAGTCCGCGCCCGCGCCGGCCATCCGGCGATTCTTTGCTACACCATAGGCAACGAGATTCCGGCTTCCATTGTGCGCTGGCATGGCCGCCGCAAATTGGAACGCTTCCTCGAACGCCTTTACTATGCTGCGAAAGCCGCAGACCCCGACAGCCTCGTGTCCTACGTCAATTATCCGTCCACCGAATATTTGCAGCTTTCGTTCCTGGATTTTGCCTGCTTCAACGTCTATCTCGAATCGCACAAATGCCTCGATGCTTATCTCGCTCGCCTGCACAACCTCGCCGGCGACCGGCCGTTGGTCATGGCGGAGATGGGCCTGGACGGTCTCCGTAACGGCGAAGCCGCCCAGGCGCAAGTGCTGGACTGGCAAATCTGCACTTCCTTCGTTGCGGGCTGCGCGGGCGTCTTTGTTTATGCGTGGACTGATGAATGGTTCCGCGGCGGAGCGGAGGTGGAGGATTGGATGTTCGGCATCACTGCCCGGAATCGTGAACCGAAGCCGGCGCTGGCGGCCGTGCGCCGGGCCTTCCGTCAAGTGCCGTTCATGGAGGAGGTGCCCTGGCCGCTCGTTTCAGTGGTCGTTTGCAGTTACAACGGCGCGCGGACCATTCGCCATTGTCTGGAGGGCCTGCAAAAACTCGAATATCCCAATTGCGAAGTCATCGTCGTTGATGACGGGTCCACCGACTGCACCGCGGCCATCGCGAGGGAGTATGATTGCCGGGTGATCCGCAGCGAAAATCGCGGACTCAGCAACGCCCGCAACACCGGATGGCAGGCGGCACACGGCGACATCGTGGCCTACATCGACGACGACGCCTATCCGGACCCGCATTGGCTTCATTATCTGGCGTCCGCGTTCTTGAATACCATGAACGCGACGCACGCCGCGGTCGGCGGACCCAACATCGCGCCACCGACGGATGGGCCCATCGCCGAATGCGTCGCCCACGCGCCCGGCGGCCCCACGCACGTCCTGCTTTCCGATCGCGAGGCGGAACACATTCCCGGCTGTAACATGGCGTTCCGCAAGTCGTGCCTAGCGGCGATTGGCGGATTTGATCCGCAGTTTCGCGTCGCCGGTGATGACGTGGATGTCTGCTGGCGTTTGCAGCAACAGGGTTGGACGCTGGGGTTCAATCCCGCGGCGGTGGTCTGGCATCATCGCCGCAATTCCGTTCGCGCCTATTTGCGCCAGCAGGTGGGTTATGGAAAAGCCGAGGCGCTTTTGGAAAGGAAATGGCCGGAGAAATACAACCTCGCCGGCCATCTCAAATGGGCCGGGCGGGTTTATGGAGTCCCGTATGTCCGGTGGCGTGCCGGTCGCATCTATCATGGCATTTGGGGACTGGCGCCCTTCCAGTCGCTTTACGAGCCCGCTCCCGATTTGATCGATGCGCTGCCGATGATGCCCGAATGGTATCTGCTCATGGCTGCGCTGGGAGTTTTGTCTGGGCTAAGCCTTTATTGGCCCTGGCCGCCGTTAAAGCTGGCGTTGCCGTTGTTCGCTTTTGCCATTGGCGTGCCGCTCGTTCACGCAGGGCGCTGCGCCGCCCGTGTTTGTTTCACCAATCCACCTCTGTCCCGCGCGGGCCGCATGAAGCTGCGTCTGGCGACGGCCTGCCTGTATCTGCTCCAGCCGCTGGCGCGTCTCAATGGGCGCCTGCGCCATGGGCTCACTCTCTGGCGCAAGCGCGTGATTGGCGGCTTCGCGTTCCCGCGGCCCTGGCTGGCCAACATCTGGAGCCGGCGTTCTCTGGGTGCGGAAGAACGGCTTCAATCCATTGAAGCAGCGCTGCGCGCGCACGACGCACTGCCGCTGCGCGGCGGAAACTTCGATCCCTGGGACCTGGAAGTGCGCGGGGGGCTGCTGGGTTCCGCCCGGATGTTTATCGCGGTCGAATACCACGGCGACGGGCGCCAACTGTTGCGCGTCCGGTCGTGGCCGCGGTGCTCCCTCGGCGGGGCGTCGCTGACCCTTGTGTTTGCCGGGCTTTCCCTCGGCGCCGGACATGATGGGTTCTGGGCGGCCTGCGCGGCGCTCGGAGGAATAACTTTGCTGCTGGGATTGCGCGTTTTGAACGAATCCGCCGCCGCGACCGCCGCCTTTCTCGCCGTCGTCAGAGAAATTGAGAGAGAGGAAAAGTGCGATGACCCGGCTTAACAATTGGGTTCTCTATCGGCGGTTGTGCCAGCAGGTGTGGCCGTATTGGCGCTACATCCTGGGCATTTTCCTGTTGAGTCTGTTGTCGCCGCCGTTGGCCGCGCTCACACCGCTCCCCCTCAAGATTGCCGTGGATAATATCATCGACCACCATCCGCTACCCCGCTTTCTCGCTGTCCTGCTGCCGGAGAATGTCAAACATTCAGACGGGAGGCTCCTTCTGTTTGCGGTCGCGCTGGTCGTCGGGGTCGCTTTGTTGACTCAGCTTCGCGATTTCGCCAACTCGTTGTTGACGACCTATGCCGGGGAAAAATTGTTGCGCGGTTTCCGCGCCCGATTGTTCCGCCACGTGCAGCGGCTTTCGCTTTCCTACCACGACACCAAAGGCACGGCGGATTCAGTGTATCGCATTCAATACGACGCCGCCGCTCTTCAGAACATCACGGTCGATGGTGTGATGCCGTTTTTCACTTCGGCGCTCACATTCACTATGACGATTTGCATCATCGTGGGGATCAACTGGCGGATTGCGCTCGTCGCCCTGGCCGTTTCGCCCGCCATTTTTTTCGTTATTCGCACGTATCGCCGGCGTCTGCGCAGCCAGGCGCGCGAAGTGAAAAAGCTCGAAAGCTCCGCCCTCGGCGTCGTGCATGAAGTGTTGGGCGCCGCCCGTGTGGTGAAAGCTTTCGGCCAGGAGGACCGCGAAGGGGACCGGTTTGTGGCCAAATCCAACGAAGGGATGCGCGCGCGGATTCGACAGGTTTTTATGCAAGGCGGTCTCGGCATCCTCGTGGCGCTCCTCACGGCGTTGGGCACGGCGGCGGTCCTTTACATCGGCGTACGGGACAAACTGACAACAGGCAATCTGGTTTATGTCATGGGCTTGATATCGCAGCTCTATGCTCCGCTCAAAACCATCGGCAAAAAAATGGCCACCATGCAGACCCACCTGGCGGGCGCCGAACGGGCTTTTGCTCTGCTCGACGAAACGCCGGACGTCGTCGAGAAACCCGGCGCGCGTCCGCTCGCGCGCGCCCGAGGAGCGATGGAGTTTCGCAACGTTTCGTTCGCCTACGAAGAGGACCGGCCTGTCCTGCGCGACATTTCCTTCGAGGTCGAACCGGGCGCGTGCCTCGGCATCGCCGGGACTACCGGCGCGGGCAAGACAACGCTGGTGAATCTGTTGACTCGTTTCTATGACCCGACCGCGGGCCAGATTCTCCCGGTTCTCTTCTCGACCAGCATCGCCGAGAACATCGCCTACGCTCGTCCGGGCGCGAGCGAAGATGAAATCACCGCCGCCGCCAGGGCCGCCAACGCGCACGACTTCATCGTTCGTCTGCCGCAGGGGTACGAGACGCTCGTGGGTGAACGGGGCATGCGCCTTTCGGGAGGCGAGCGCCAGCGCATTTCCATCGCGCGCGCGTTCCTCAAGGATGCACCCATACTCATGCTCGACGAACCGACCAGTTCGGTGGACGTGAAGACCGAGGCGGCCATCGTGGAAGCCATGGAGCGACTCATGCGCGGCCGCACGACGTTTATTATCGCCCATCGTCCGAGCACATTGAAACATTGCAACCGTGTTCTGCGAATCGAGCGCGGGTGCATCGTCGGGCTTGAATCGGCTACATCCGTCACCGAAGGCGAAGGACGCCCGTTCGACAACCTGGCCGAGGCGGTCCATGGGGGCACAGCCCATGTCTAGGTCCGTTGTCACAGAAGTCCTGCCGGAGCGGCTCGTCGAACACCGGGCAGTCCGGGCCTGGAGCCAACTCCAGCCGGATCGCGTGGAGCCGACGCGCATTGAAATTCTCAAGCTCAAGAGAACAAAGTCTGCGGTGTACAGACTCCACGGAATCGGCCCGGACGGAGGAGCCGTCATTGCCAAGCGATGCCGCGTGGCGACGGCAGAGGTGGAGCGGATGATTTACCAGGAATGCCTGCCGCGTGTGGCGGCGCCGGTGCTGCGTTGTTACGGATTCCTGAAAGAGTCCGAAGAAGACTTCTGCTGGCTTTTTCTTGAAGATGCCGTCGGCGAGTTATACTCGCCGCAATTTCCCCAACACCGCGCGCTGGCGGGCCAGTGGTTGGGGAAAATTCACCTCGCCCTCGCTCGTGCTGACCTCAAAGCCCGCCTGCCCGACCGTGGGGTCGGCTACCACCTGGGACTGCTCCGCCGCTGCCGCGCCACCGTGCGGGAGATCCTGGGGAAGAACGGCGCCGTGTCCGGTGAAGATGCCAAGAGGTTGCGGGCGTTGGAGGCGCACTGCGAGGTGCTGGAATCGCGCTGGAGCGATATGGAAAGCATCTGCGGGGTGTTGCCGCCGACGCTGGTCCACGACGACTTCGTCATCAAAAACGTGCGCATTCAACCCGGCCCAAGCGGCCCCAGGCTGCTGGTGTTCGACTGGGAATTTGCCGGCTGGGGCTCACCGGGGGTCGATCTGGCGCAGTTCATTTACCATGTGGTTAGCCCCGACCTCAGCGCTTATTGCTCCGTTTTGAAAAGCGACTACCCGCACCTCGACGAGCCGATCCTTCAGTGCGTGGCCGGCTGCGGGACACTGTTGCGTTTGGTGGACTCGATGTACTGGGCGACAACGTGGATGGGTTCGGGCGAGTACGAGTTGTTAGCCAAGGGTGTCCACGCACTGGGGATGTATGAAACCAGCTTGATCGAGCAGTTGCGCGCCATGAAGTGGAGTTGAAATGATCGAAGGATTAGAGCGAGTGCTCGAAGGCAGCGGGCAACGCGGCGTGACTGAGCTGCGCGGCTTGCTCCAGGAACTGTTGGGCGGGCGCGACGCCACGGGCCGTTTGCTGGAGGAGCAAATGCTGCAACCGCGGGCGATGCGCGTGTTCCGCCTTCGCTTTGCCATCAACGGCCAGACCCGCTCGGTGGTGGTGAAACGGCTCAAGCCGCAGATCGCCCGGCGCAGCGAACTGGCGGCGAAACGCTGGCTCCCGGCCATTCGCCTCGGTGACGGCGGCCCGCCTCTGCTGGGCAGCGTCGTCGAGCCCAGCGGCGCCTGCGCGTGGCATGTGTATGACGACCTCGGCGAGCACGAACTCGATCCCCGCGAGCCCGACCGCGAGCGCGTCAGCGCAGCGGTCGAACTGGTTGCCCGGATGCACACACGATTCGCGGAACACGCGTTGCTCGGGGAAGTCCGCCTGCACGGCGGCGACCTGGGCATCCGCTTCTACGAATCGAACGTGCGCGACGCCATCTACGCGCTCGAGGCATGGCAGCCCGCGGCGCAACAAAATGGGTTGCGCGACCGCCTGTTGGATCGGCTCTGCAAACTCCGCGATGAATTGCCGGAGCGCGCGCAGGCACTGGCGGAATGGGGCGGCCCGGAGACGCTGTTGCACGGCGATCTGTGGGCCATCAACGTGTTCGTCATCCCGTCCGCCAACGGCCTGCACGCGCGCCTCATTGACTGGGACCACGCGGCGGTCGGGCCGGCCAGTTATGATCTGTCCACGTTCCTGCTCCGGTTTCCGACGCAGCACCGGCTCTGGGTGCTCGACCTTTACCGGCAAGCGGTCGCTGACGCGGGCTGGCATTTGCCAGGCGAACGCGAATTGAACCTCTTGTTCGAGACGCACGAGTACGCGCGCATTGCCAACCGGATCATCTGGCCGGCGATTGCGCTGGTGATGGACGGCGCCGAGTGGGGA
>QHOP01000154.1 GCA_003219345.1 Verrucomicrobiota bacterium | reverse complement strand
TCAGCCCCGCGTCGTCATCATAGGGTGAGCCCACGGCGACGGTGCCGCTGCTGATGGCCACCGAGAAACCGAAAAGATTGCCCGGTGAAAAATTATCAGCGGTCAATTTGGTTTGCTGGCTCCAACTTGTGCCGTTGCGAACGAACACGTAAGCGGCGCCTGCGTTGGGTCCTTGATCAGAATCCTGGAGTCCGCCGGCCACGAGAGTTTCGCCGTCGATGGCCACTGACGCGCCAAAATTTTTGTCATCGGCGGGGTCGGACGGAGTCAACTTTGCCTGTTGACTCCAAGTCGTTCCCTGGCGGACAAAAACATAAACTGCGCCAGCGGCGGTGCCGCCGGCGTCTTCACCCGGTGCTCCCACAACCAGGGTGTCTCCGCTGGTGGCGACAGAGTAGCCGAACTCGGCGAATGCCGAAGGAACGTCGCGTGCCAACCTGGCCTGCTGGCTCCATTTTCCGTCGACGCGGACAAAAACGTAAGCGGCGCCTGCGTACGTCGAATCGGTCGAATCGACGGGTGTGCCTGCGACCACGGTATCGCCGCTAACGGCGACTGACCAGCCGAAGTTTTGGAAGAGGGTTGAGTCGGCCGGACTCAATTTGGTTTCCACGGAGGGCACGCTTGCTCCGGCATGAGGGACCGCTGCCAACCACGAGGCGAGCGCCAGGAAGGCCATAGTGGAAGTTAATTTCTGATTCATAGGATTCTTTCTGATTCAAAACCTGTATTCTTGCGCCTGACACATCAGGCGTGTTCCAAGCTTTAGCAGCCGTGATGCCACGGCAACCTGGCCCGTCCGGCAGGGAGCGTGTGTCATAATCGGTCGCAATGTCTTGAATTGCGTCAAGGAGTCCGACGGCGATGGGAGTGGATCGGTGATCCTTTGCCGCGGCAATGTTCTTGCGCCTTTCGGCACTCGCCAATTTCTGGCGCAGTCGTTCCTGTTTCCGCGCGAATGAAGAACGGCCTTGGTGTTGTCCATTTTCAACGCACGAAAAGGCCGGGTGGTTTCTTAAATCTGTTCGATGCCTGCCGCGCAAAACTGCGAATTTGCGGAGCGCCGCTTCGAGGAATCTCATCAATGGCTCGTGGAGTGTTGGCCGGCCGTGATCTTTGAGGCCAGGGGGCGAATTCTACCGTGAAGCCGATGGGAGGGCGCCGCGTGTCCGTCAATGGCCGCGATCAGTTCAGAGTGTCAGGCGCAACGTCTCCGATCGTTTGTCAAACGTTTCACCAGGGCGCGCCCATAGATGAGGACGGTAATAGGGATTCGTCATGCCGCGAACATTCGTCTCAAAATTTGTTCAGAGTGAGTAGATCGCATCAGGTCAGGGCCGGCAACATGCCGGCCCTCCCTCGAAGCCCGGAGACAAAGACGGATCGGAGTCGCTGATCGGGCGGACGGGGTCAGTAGCCTTGTTTCTTGAGCCAGTAAACGCCGGCGAGAAGCGCGAGGGCCGCGAGCGACATGTAAAGGGCGGACTCGATAAAATACGAAACGCCGATGATGAGCAACCCCCCAAACAACGGCACCATGGATTGCTGCTTTTTTCCGTAGATAAAAAAACCCATTCCGACCGCGCCCCAGATCATGGATGCGACGAGCGAGTGGGCGCTGGTAAACATTTCGTTCCCGTCGCTCGTTAGAACGTCGGCCCAAGAAGCCACGGCGCGAATTCCTCGTCGCCGATGCCAGCCAATTCGCTCCTGGTTTTTTCGCCGCCGGCCACGGCGATGATTTTTTCAAAAATGCGCCGCCCGACCTGTTCCACCGTTTCGGTCCCGTCAAGGATCGTGCCGGCGTTGATGTCCATGTCGTCCTGCATCCAGTTGTAAAGAGGCGTATTGGTCGCGACTTTAATGCACGGCGCGGGTTTGCAGCCGTACACACTGCCGCGTCCAGTAGTGAAGACGCCGATGTTGCAACCCCCGCAGACGAGGCCGGTCATGCTCACCGGATCGTAACCGGGAGTGTCCATGAAACAGAAACCAGTCGTGGTGATCGGTTCGGCGTATTGGTAAACGGCTGACACAGCCCCCCTTCTTTGTTGCCGTAAGAAGGATTGTTGTCAATGGTGGCGTCGTGCCGGCGCGCGTGATTTTCCCACCAACGAATCAGCGAAACCAGTTTCTCACCAACGCCGCGACTGACGGCGCGGCGCGTGAGCAGATGTTCCGCGCCGTAAATCTCCGGTGTTTCGGCCAAGACCGATGTCCCGCCGTAACGAACCAGTTCATCCGACGCCACGCCCAGCGCCGGATTCGCGGTGATGCCGCTGTTGCCGTCGGAACCGCCGCAGTTTTCAGCGAGAACCAACTTGTTGATCGGCTGCGATGCGCGGCGCAGGTCGTTGGTAACCGGCAGCAGCTTCGCCACCGCAGCTGCGGCGGCATCAACGGTACGGCGAACACCGCCGGTGCTCTGAATCGTGAGGAAGGTCGGCGCCGTTTCGCCCGGTTTCAATTCGTCGAGTTTGAATTCCTGGCGAATGAACTGGACCTGGTTGACTTCGCAGCCCAGGCCGATCATCACATAGCCCGCGATGTTCGGGTGGCGGGCAATGCCCGCCAGCACGCGCATGAGCAATTGATGCGGTTCGCCCGGCTGGATCCCGCAGCCGCTCTTGTGCGTGAACGCGACGACACCGTCCACATTCGGAAAATCGCGTCGGAGGTCCTCGATCCTGAACCGGTCTTTGACGTAGTGCGACACGGAGGCCGAACAATTCACGCTGGAAATGACCGCGACGTAATTCCGCGTTCCAACGCGTCCGCCGGGACGAGCGTAGCCCTGGAAGGAGCGCATTTTTTCCGGCGGGTAATAGTCCACCGGCCTGGCAGCGGCGCAAAAATCGTAGTCGCGGGCAAAATCCTTCATCTCCAGATTGTGCGTGTGCACGTGATCGCCGGACGCGATGTCGCCTTTGGCGAAGCCGATGACCTGGCCATATTTTCTCACCGGCGCGCCATCGGGGATCGCTTTGACCGCGAGCTTGTGTCCGGCGGGAATGTCGCGGCCCGCGATGAGACGGGTCGAACCGTTGAACAACTCCGTGCCGGCACGGACGGGCCGCTTGATCACGGCGACGTCGTCGGTGTCACGGAGCAACAAAGCGAAGTCGGCAAATCTTGCTTCTTTGGACATCAGGCGTCTCGCGCAGGCGAGGCAGTTGGTGGACCGAGGACTTCGCCTGTGCCGAGTTGGGTCAAGCATACTCCGGCTGTGTTCCGGTTGTCGAATGTCAAAAAGCTGCGGTCGCGTTCAAAAGTAGTGTTCGGCACGAAATGCGCTGAGGACGTTTTTCCCTCCATGAACCGCCCCCTCACCCCTTCCCTCTCCCCATCCGATGGGGAGAGGGTGGCCGAAGGTCGGGTGAGGGGTGGTTCATGGTCCCAATGCGTGCGCAAAAGCGAAAGGAGGCTTCCCATGAACCCCGTAGCAGCCGACGTGAGGAGGCTCACTTTTCAAATGCGGAGTGCGGAGTGCGGAACGCGGCATTGAGCCAGAGCCTCCTCACGTCGGCTGCTACGGTTCAGGGGCTCAAAGTCCGCGAATCCCTTGAAAATAATGATTGCGGTGAGGGGCCGGTCTGCTAATTTGCTCAGCCTTTTCGTTCCGGCGGGAAGTATCCGGCCGGCGTGGAAAGGCGGAACGGCCTCAAAATCAAGCCTTGGTTCAAGTGAACCGGGCGGCCAGAACAACATCGAAATAAATCCCGTGATCCGCGGGATGGTCCGTCGGCGAGTTCCGATGGGCTGATAACCAATGGAAAACTGTGATCAGTATTGGCGTTAAAGAATTGTTGGAAGCGGGCGTCCACTTCGGACACCAGACCCGTCGTTGGAACCCCAAGATGAAACCGTTCATCTTTGATGCCCGCCACGGTATCTACATCATCGACCTCAGCAAGACCCTCGCTCAGCTCGAAGCCGCGTGCAGTTTTCTCCATGAGACCATCAGCAAAGGCGGCCGGGTATTGTTCGTGGGCACGAAAAAGCAGGCGCAGCACGCGGTCAAGGAGGCGGCTGAGCAATGCGGCCAGTTTTACGTGACCGAGCGCTGGCTCGGCGGCACGCTTACCAATTTGAAGACCATCAAGCGTTCCATCGGCCGTCTCAAACAGATTGAAAAGATGGAAGCGGACGGCTCGATCAACAACTACGTCAAACAGGAGCAATCCATGCTCCGACGGGAAGCGGCCAGGCTGCATAAGAACCTCGACGGCATCCGCGCCATGGATAGTTATCCGCAAGCCATGTTTGTCGTGGACATCAAACGCGAGCACAACGCCGTGGCGGAAGCCCGACGGCTGAAAATTCCGATTGTCGCCATCGTGGATACAAACTGTGATCCGGAGCTTGTCGATTATCCGATTGCCGGCAATGACGACGCCATTCGCTCGGTGCGCCTCATCCTGAGCATCATTACTCAGACGATCAGTCAGGCGCGCGCTGAATACGAAGCCAAGTATGCGCGGCGGAGTCCAACGGAGGAAGCGGCGCCGGTTGAACCGATCGTCGCGGCTGCGGCACAAGACGCGCCGTTGATTGCTGCTCCGATCACTGCAACGGCCACTCCGGCTTAGGAAATTATTCCCGATGGAAGCAAGTGGCCCTTCCATCGGCTAAACTCCGGACTTCAACTCGAATCAATATTCATATGGCTGAAATCACTGCCGCTGCCGTCGGCAAATTGCGCGAGATGACCAACGCCGGTTTGATGGATTGCAAGAGGGCGCTCACCGAGGCCAAGGGCGACTTGCACACGGCGGTGGACATCCTGCGCAAGAAAGGCGTCGCTACTGCGGCCAAAACGGACTTTGTGGCCAAGAACGAGACGTTCAAGGCCTTCTGCGATGAGATCGCCAGGAGGCTTGCCATGGATCCCAAGGCGGATCTCGAAGCGGATCGCGTTGCGGCGGTCGCGAAAATCGGCGAGAACATCAAGGTTTCGCGCCACCAGCGTTTTGAAGTGAGCGGCAACGGGATGGTCGCCGCGTACATTCACACTGGCGCGAAAGTGGGCGTGCTGGTGGAAGTCGGCGCGGGCAGGGAAAGCACCGTGGCCAACGACGAATTCAAACAACTGGTGCGCGACATCACGCTGCAAATCGCCGCGGCGCATCCCCTGGCCGTTTCGCGCGAGCAGGTGGACCCGGCTGTGATCGCCAAGGAAAGGGAAATTGCCGCCGAACAGGTGAAGAACAAGCCGCCGCAAGCCGTGGCCAAGATCGTCGAAGGCAAGCTGGACAAATTCTTCCAAACAGTTTGCCTCGTTGACCAGGGTTTTGTGAAACAGAATTCGGAGATCTCGGTCAAGGAGCATGTGGCTCGCGTGGCCAAGAAGCTCGACGACGAAATCACCGTTCGCCGCTTTATCCGCTTTCAGGTTGGCGAGACGGCGGCGTAGCGGCGGGCTTCCCGCCTGCCTGAAGGATGGCCATCCGGAGGGGTGCTTCTTGGCGCCACACAGGTTTCGACGATTCAAACCGCTGCCCCCCCGGCGCGACGCCCGACTCCAGAAGCTGATGTGACGCACAGATTCACCTCACCCTGGCTGGAAGGCCACCCTCTCCCCATCGGATGGGGAGAGGGACAGGGTGAGGGGTCTTCGGAAATCTTGCGGACCGGACTGGATAGGGTCGTAGCGCCAAAATGCCGCCGCAAATGTGAGCGCAGCTCTTTGGTTTGACTCCTCCACTGCCGGTTGCTACAACCTTGGCGATTTATGTCGCCGACCGGTCACGCCATGTTCAGTCAATCTTCAGTTTTCCCCACGCTTTATCTGCATTTATGACCAAGCCGAATGAACCGAAATATCGCCGCATCCTGCTCAAACTAAGCGGCGAAGCGCTGGGAGGCGAGGCGGGCGTCGGCATCTGTCCGGAAGCGATCCACGACATGGCGCGCCAGATCGGCGAGGTGCGCGAGCTCGGCGTCCAGGTCGTCATCGTCGTCGGTGGCGGCAACATTTTTCGCGGCCTGACTGGAAGCGAACGCGGCATCGAGCGGGCGACCGGGGATTACATGGGCATGCTCGCGACCATCATCAACGCCCTCGCGCTTCAGGACGGGCTTGAAAAAAACGGCGTGCCGACTCGCGTGCAAAGCGCCATTACCATGGCGCAAGTGGCTGAGCCGTTCATTCGTCGTCGCGCGGTGCGTCATTTGGAAAAAGGGCGCGTGGTCATCTTCGGCGGCGGCACGGGCAATCCTTATTTTTCCACCGACACGGCCGCGGCGTTGCGCGCGAACGAGATCGGCGCAGAAGTGGTCTTGAAGGCCACCAAAGTGGACGGTATCTACGACAGCGACCCGAAGAAAAATCCGCAGGCGAAGCGATACGACCAAATCAGCTACGGCGACGCGCTGGCGAAACAACTCGGAGTGATGGACTCGACCGCTTTCTCACTTTGCATGGACAACAAGATGCCGATCATCGTGTTCGACCTGTTCAAGCCGCATAATCTGAAGCGTGTCGTGCTCGGCGAACAGGTCGGCACGCTGGTTACGCGTTAAAGCAGGTGCCCTATGCCAACGGACGACATTTTGCTGGAAGCCGAAGACAAGATGCAGAAGACCGAGCACATCGTGCAGCAGGAGTTCGCCGGCGTGCGAACGGGCAAGGCCTCGCCCGGCCTCGTCGAAAACATTATGGTGGACGTTTACGGATCGCAAATGCGCATCCGCGAGCTGGCCGGCATCACCACGCCGGAGCCGCGCATGATTTTGATCCAGCCCTGGGACGCCAGCACCGTTCATCCGATCGAAAAGGCCATTCAGAAGACCAACCTGGGGCTCAACCCGGCCGTTGACAAAAGATTTATTCGCATCGTGCTGCCGGAACTGAGCGAGGAACGGCGCGTGGAATTCACCAAGGTGGTCCGGAAAATGGCCGAGGACGGTCGCGTGGCGATCCGGCACGTGCGGCGCGACGCGATCGAGCACCTGAAAAAAGAGACCAAGGAAGGGCTGATTACCGAAGATGAATTGAAACACGCTGAAAAGGAAGTCCAGAAACTTACGGACCAGTATATTGGCAAAATCGACGAACACCTCGCTCACAAGGAAAAGGAAATCATGACGGTGTAGAACCGTCCTCAAGAAACCAGTTCTGATCACCTCGGCAACGCGGGGGAAATGGTGTTGGTCGCAGGCAGTTCGAAGCGGATGATGGTTTCTCCGGTTTTAGCGTAACTTAATCTCTCTCGCGCCAGCCTTTCGACCGTCCTGGGATCGCGCATAGCGTCGATGGAAACCTTCAGTCGCTTTTGGGTTTCTTCCTCTTTTTTGACCTCGGCATCCAAAGTCAGGTTGTCCTTGCGCATTCTTTCGTTGCGCTTGATGAGCGGCAGATACCACAGCGCGATCAGGAGCAAGGCGGCCAGCAGCAGGAGCATGACAATCAGCTTGGTGAGCTTGTCCCAGATCCCAAGATTGACATTCATGAGGCGGAGTTAAGCAGGAAGCATTCGACGAAGGAAGCGGCAATTTGTTCGTCGGGCGCTTCCAGGCCCAGGTTGGTCCGGTCTGCAAGATTTCCGAGGACCCCTCACCCTGTCCCTCTCCCCATCCGATGGGGAGAGGGTGGCCTTCAGGCCGGGTGAGGGGAATACATGCGTCACTTCAGCTTGGAGGCGGTGACGAGTTGCGCCCGGCGCGTCCATGGTCCGTTCGAACGGATTGAATCGAGGCAAAGTTTCAACTTTGAACTTTCAACGCTCAACGGCAAAAATCCGTTCGCCGTGAACATCGAGCTCATCAACACCGGCAGCGAATTGATGCTCGGCAGGGTGCTGAACACCCACCAGCAGTGGATCGGCCGTCAGTTGGCCGACCGGGGATATGTCGTGACTCGCCAGGTGTCCGTTCCCGATTCCGGCAGCGACGTTCAACAGGCCGTTCGCGAGGCGTTGTCGCGGGCCGATTTGGTGATCGCTACGGGCGGACTGGGCCCGACGTCGGACGACATCACGCGTGATTTGGTTGCGGAACTGCTGGGTAAAAAGTTGCGTGAAGACGCCGTCGCTCTGGCCAACGTGGAAAACTTTTTCGCGATTCGCAAACGGCCCATGCCGGCGCAGACGCGCGTGCAGGCGCTGGTTCCGGAAGGCGCGATCGTGCTCCATAACCAGCACGGCACCGCGCCCGGCCTGGCCATTGAAGTCAACCCCAATCCATTCCGTAATGAAAGCAAGGCGAGCTGGCTGATCCTCTTGCCCGGTCCGCCGCGAGAGTTGCAGCCGATGTTCAGCGAACAGGTCATCCCGTTGATTTTGGAACGGTTCCCCCGGGCCGGCGTGTTCGTCTCGCGCACGCTCAAGACGACCGGGCTGGGCGAATCGGTGGTTCAAGAGAGAATTGCCGCGCCATTGAAACATCTGACTGACGCCGGCCTCGAGGTCGGCTATTGTGCGCGGACTGGCGAGGTGGATTTGCGGCTCGCGGCCCGCGGAGCCGGCGCGGAGAAAATCGTGCTGGAGGCCGAACAAATGGTGCGGCAGCTCATCGGCCAGCACATTTTCGGCGAAAACGACGACCAGCTCGAAGCGGTGATTGTTCGGCTGTTGACGGAGCGAAGAGAAACGCTCGCGTTGGCCGAATCGTGCACGGGCGGGTGCATCGCGAATCGCATTACCAATGTGCCCGGGGCATCCGCCGTCTTGCTGGCCGGACTGGTGACTTACAGCAACGATGCGAAACAAAAGTTCCTTGGCGTCCGCGGCGAAACTCTGGCGTTGCATGGCGCCG